>CALIZI010000299.1 GCA_938028705.1 uncultured Saprospiraceae bacterium
CTTTAATTTTGATATGTATTTGTGGATATTCAAGTTGTATCGTTAGTTTACCCCAAAAAATAAATATTTTTTCCCAATATTTAACTATTCACCGAATATTTTTTTCTTTTTATTACCTTGTGCTATTTACATGATACATAAGCCGTTTGGTAAACTTTTCAAGTTTGCTAAACGTGGGTAGATCACTAAAATTTATAATTAGCTAAATAT
Organism: uncultured Saprospiraceae bacterium; assembly: GCA_938028705.1. Lineage (GTDB taxonomy): Bacteria > Bacteroidota > Bacteroidia > Chitinophagales > Saprospiraceae > JAHDEO01. The sequence goes on from CALIZI010000299.1 coordinate 211, forward strand.
CAGTGTATTGCTTACGTTTAGCAAACTTGAAAAGTTTACCAAACGGGGTATTTAAATTTTATTATAATTTTTAAAATTAGATTCTAAAAGTGTCAACTACTTCTATGGTTTAGATGAACTTGTCGCGAATATTCAAATTTTACACACTCGCTACTCGTCACTCACTACTCGCTACTCCTTAGAACGCTGCTCTTACGTTGGCTCTGCCGATATGTACTGTTTTATTTGCGCCTGTTTTGCGTCCTTCATAGGAGAAACTCATCAGGACATTTTTTGAAATGCGGCGGTCAAGGGTCAGGTTCCAAAGGAAGTTTTTACCGTTTTGCAAGCCGTCGAGCATGGCGTATTGTACGGGTGTGTTGGGTGTACCTGTATAGGTGATATTGACAAAAGAAAACTTGGCGCGTATCTCCGATTTTGAGACTTTATTATAGGTAAATTCGGCACTGAGGTCGTGGTTGATTGCGGTCTCCTCCTCCCCTATCGTATTGCGCCTGTCGGCAAATGAATACGCGAGTGTGAGTCGTGCATTTCTCCGAAAAATAAACTTCACTTCCGGTTCGGCTTCATAAAATCGAATATTATAATCTTTTACTTCAAAAAACTCCGAATCATTGAAGCGATTGCCTTGTGCGAGGTAGAGCGTAGTGCCAATGGTTTTACTTGGATTCCAACGGGCGCGTAAAGACTGCTCGGTGCGTCGGCGGGCTTCGTAGCCAGTGGTCAGGACACGACGGTTGCGGTTGTCCTGCATACCAATTTGAAAGCCGAATTTTTGATTATTTCTATTGAAAAACAAGACATTACGTATATTTGCAGCGAGCGATACCAATGAGGTATCAGACACTTCCAACTGAAAAGGATTCCATGGCAGTACATTGGCAGATTCGAGTGTTTTTCGTTGAATTTGGAAAGTAGAGCGGGTCGCAAATTTGCTGATAAAGCGCAGGGCTTTTCGCTCACTCTTTCGCCACAATTTTACGGGATTCAACTCTACACTCTGACTCAGATTGACATTATCGGAACGAATAAAATCATTGGTAAAAGTCGTCACGCGGATGTGGTCGGCATTATCCGTAAAAGCGGCAATTTCAAACTCATCCAACTGACGTACATTGTCCATATTTCTATCAATCCAAGTGTAAAGACCTTCTCCCGGATTTACCCGAATATAAGTAAACTCAATACGCTGCTGCTGCCCCGAACCCAACTCATACACCGTATTGGCTTTCAAGAAACCCTGCTTGACCAACAGCAAATATTCCAACCTTCCAAGATAGGTTTCCTGTGGTTTTTCTTGTGTTGCTAATGAGTCTTCAATACGCAAATTTCGATAGGTCAAATTCCAATTCAAGCGCGAATGTTTGTACTTTGCCCACAAGCCGTTGACATTCACTTCATCGGCTAAGGTAGTCAATGAAAAATCTGTCGTATCGGGTGCATAATCATAACGGCGCAGATACTCCGCTCCAAATTTAAATTCACGCGAATCACCTGTTTTCAAATAGGCTTTAAACAGGTCGTAATAAAAACTCGTACTACGCAAAGTATCTTCCCCTGAATTGAAACGGCGATTATCTTCACGCTCGCCATAAACGCCTAATTCTAAGTTGTTTAGCTGCTCAAATTGTTTGGATAATCTGACGCGAGGACGAAAAAAACGAGTGTCTTCCATCTGTGCTTTAGAGGTCAGATAACTCCCTTCGGCATTCATCTTGAAACCTTTATGTGTAAGGTTAGCTTCCGCAGAATGTTTGATACCGGTATAAACCGAATCGCGCAAGTATGTGCCAAGTGTATATCGTATATTTCCTAGTCCTTTTTTAGATAAATTCAAACCACTATTTACCAGATGTTCATTGATTTTTATCGTTCTATCGGTGTTCCAATCTCTTTGAAATTCTATGGCGCGATAAGGGTCAATTTGGCGAAAATTGACATCTGTAAATTCATAATCCACAAATGAACTAATGGTTAATGGTGAACGGTTAATGGTTAATGAATCTTTATTTGATATTGGTTTTTTCTTTCCTAAAATCAAGTCATTTTCTATACGGCTTCGTACAGCTATACCTATATTATCGTCTGCATCAAGCGTTGAAAAAGTATTTAAATCCTGATTGCTGATGGCAACTTCTGTTAATAAATTTGTATTTTTATTGAGTTGATAATCAGTACCAAAAGTGTATAATTGCTTACGCTGCGGCGCAACAAGGCGGGTAACGGGTTCGTGCGTACCCTGCGGTACATCTGCCAGTGGCTCTACCCACGCGTAGATGCGCCCGTTGGCAGAGGATTGTACGGGAATGTAATTGCCATTGCCCTGCCCCAACTCGGTAAATCGCAGGACAAAACGCGCCGAATCGGGGTTGGTGGTATAGACAAAAACGCTATCGTAATCCAACGTATCCACCATGCGATACATGATGCGATTGGGGTCAAAATTAGCGAGTGTATCAACGGAGGGAAACAGGCGGTCTTCGATGTTGTCTCCGGCATCGCGGAAGAGTTGGCGTTGGGTATCGCTGAGGTCGTCACCGACAGATTGATTCTTGGCATCCTGCTCCGAAAAGAGGTTGAAATAGACATTCATTTTCTCTGTTGCATAATTTACGCCTGTACCATAGACTGTTCTCAAATAATTGTCTGTGGAATAGGTAAATTCTACAGCTATGCGTTTATCTTTGGTTATCAACTGATTAGCAGTAAATGTAACTTCACCTGCATTATAATCAATGGTATAATCATCTTCCGAACCACGCTGGAGCAATATACCGTCGATATAGACTTTTTCCGTTCCGGCAAGTACGATGAGGAAACGCTCGTTGTTTGCCCCGGTGAGTTTGTAGGGTCCTTGATTGCCCTCTTGTCCGTTGAATTGATTGCGTGCAAACTGCCCCCGTGCTACCGCACCGTTGATGCGTCCGGTGAGCGTGCCTTTACCGATTTTCGCGCCTGTATCAAAAGCCAAACCTTGCAGACGACGATTATAATTCATGAAGTAACCTTTGGGGCGTGAGCGTTGGTAATCTCCGGCAATGAGGGTGCTTCGGTCTTTTTTGAGTTGGATGAATACTTGGTCAAATTCCTGCAATTGGCGGGTGTTGCCTTCGGGTTGGAGTGGGATATTATTATCGGAAATAGCGGCGAGTATTTCGATGTCGTCACCGATGTCTCCAGCAAGTTGGAGGTTGAAACTTGAGTTGAGTACAAGGTCTTGATTGTTGCCGAATGAGATGCCGCGGGCAAAGCTCCCCTGATAGTCAAGTCCTTGAAAATCAAACATGTCTCCTGATTCTGCCGCCGGCTCGTAGCGAAAAACATAGTCCGAAAAATCTTCCTTGCCTATCTGTGTGGTATCCTTGTGTGTGGCGGTAGCTCCAAGCGCGAAGGGCAGTACCCGAAAGCTGATGTCGAGTCCTTTTTCAGCTTCCGGTTTTTTATTAAAAATTAATTTATTATTTATAATATAAAAATTATTATTATCAATAAAATTACCTTTTGACTTATTTTTTACTAAAACAGTGGAAGGAATAAGGGTCAGGCTATCAAGGGTGAGTGTATCGCTGATTTCGGAGAAAGTGACGGTGCGCCAATTGGAAAGGCTATCGGTTTGTGCATGGGCATTTACTGTAAAAAACAAAGTAAATAGCGCAGTGTAACATAGCAGTACCGACGACTTTAGCCGTCGCAAAGTGAAGCACCCGACGGCTAAAGTCGTCGGTACAGGTGTGCTACAAAATGTGGATTCGTAGTTGCTTTGATGTATAAATGCGCTCGTCATAATTGGGTGGATATAGCTCCCCGTTTATTAAAACTGCAAAATTCATGCACTTATTTTGCAAAAGACTGCTGATTGCCGACAAATTAAGTGCAATGAGTGAATGATTAAATGAGCGAATGAATGAATATGTTACTATTTTCAATTATTTTTTTTGATGTCACAGATTATTCATACATCTGATTTTCTAAGTGTATGTTTTAATTAGACAAAATGTAATCAAGCCTTACATTAAAATTAATTTTAATGCAAAAAAACTTTTAAAATCAAAAATGTATGAGTTAATATTTTTTTTAAAAGTAAAATAAAATAATTCATTTACAGGCTTTTTTATAACAATATTTAAATAATACTTTATATAAAAATATTTTTTATAATCATTAAAAATAAAGATATTTCAGTGCATTGATTTTTAATTTCACCTTTAAATACATCTAAAATATTTTTAATGTATTATGTCACACTTGACGAATAAATAAAATGTGTAAGAAGTTTTGTGATAACATATTGCAGTGTATTAATCATTATTAAATCATCAAGCCCTTTCATGTTTATGAGGAATTCTCGACTAAAGACTGCTTACACACTCATCATAATTTCTTTTCTAAATTTCATTATAGCAAGTCCTGTAAACAATACAGACCTATCGGTTACAACAACACTTTTATCTCCCGGTAATCAGGCAACTAATGTAGCTATACCCGTTGAATTGCAATGGGTAGGTACTAGCGGAAATGTGGATATTGAAATCGTTAATTGTACAGTAGATCCAAACGCTAATTTGGGAACTATTGATTTGGACGGGTATGAGCTGGCGACAGGACCTATCATTATCAGCAGCATACCTGATGATTTGTCGGGCGTTACGTACAATCCATTGACGAATAGCTTATTTATGGTAATTAATGGGAATACGACTGTATATGAAACGGACTTATCGGGCAATATACTGAGAAGCATTTTTCTTTCGGGCTTTCATGATACGGAGGGCATTGTTCATATTTCGGGTACACGATATGCGGTATCGGAGGAAAGGAGAGGTAGAATCACTTTTTTTGATATTACATCTTCGACCACTAGTATTAATTATGCCGATGCTGATTATGCCGAGCTTCCCGCCTCGCTTGGTCCGTGGGGTGCCAATGTAGGGCTGGAAGGCGTATCTTATGACCCCGGAACGGGCTTGATTCATACGGTTAAGGAGAAAAGTTCAAAAGCATATTATTCATTCGAGCCACCTACATCTTACCCGACCATCCTGTCGGCTTCCGATGTAAATATACCTTGTAATATGGGGGCTGACCCTTTGGGTTTTGGCGATTTGGCAGATATACATCATCTTAATTCAACTAGCGGTTTGGCAGAATTGGCAGTCAGTACGCATACACTGCTACTTAGCCATGAGAGTCTTGCGCTGGTAGAAATTGACCCTAATTGTAATGAAGTTAGTCGTATTTCTTTTAATACCGGAGGTGCCAATGGTACATTATCAAATGCTATCGTACAGCCCGAAGGTATAACGATGGACAATAACGGTAATTTATATATAGTCGGTGAACCTAATAGTTTGTATGTCTTTTCCAATCCTTCGCTCAATCTTGACCCGATAGATATACAAGGCACAGTACATACTGCCAATACTACGGGAACTTCTTATACTGTTCCTTCTGGTATTTTGCAGGCTGATACGGAGTATTGTTGGCGAGTTAATGACGGTAGTGGTTGGACGGATTATTGGTCCTTCACCACAGCTGATACACTGATTAATCAATGCCCAACCATTCACACAAATAGCCCTGTCAATAATACAGTCTATAATGCCCCCGGAACGATTACTATTCAAGCTGATGTTTACGATTTTGAGAATGATATAGCCGGTGTAGATTTTTATGTGGACGGCATACCGCTAGGTGCCGGATTGCCAACATCAAATGGCATGTATGGAATAAATTATACATTGGTTAATGGTGTACATGGATTGTCAGCTATAGTGACAGACGGTGCAGGCTGTCAGATTACCTCAAGTTATGTTATTATTACTGCCAATATTCCTAATAATCCGCCTGATGTAAATATTACCTCTCCTGCTGACGGCTTGGTACTTGGTTCAGCCGCACCCATTACTATAGTTGCCGGTGCTACTGATATTGACGGTACAGTCACACAAGTAGAGTACTTTATTGATGGTCAATCTATCGGAATAGATGCCTCCTCGCCTTATACCATGACCTACAATTTTATACAAGACGGTGTTTATGAAGTCGTTACCACTGCAACAGATAATAGCGGAGATATGGCTTCGGATACGATATATATTCAGGTAGGTATTAATCAAGGACCGTTTATTGACATTACTCAACCTCTTGATGGTGATATTTTAACTTCGTTTCAAACAAGAACAATAGAGACAAATGTCGGAGACCCGGATGGTTTTATAGCTAAGGTAGAATTTTTTGTCAATGGTACTTATATCGGTGATGATACCTCTGCCCCTTTTGAAATGCCATATAATTTCAATACCATAGGTACTCATACCATCACAGCTATCGCCACAGATAATGCCAATACAACAAGGACTTCTACCCCCGTCACCGTTACGGTTAATATCACTAATTTTTCACCGGAAGTACAAATTATCTCACCCATTACGGGCTCAACTTATACACCGCTTGATGTCATTCCAATAGAAGCAGAAGCAGAAGACCCCGACGGCGATATACAACATGTCGAATTTTTTGTCGATGGGGCAAGTATTGATATTGACGAGGAATTTCCCTTTTTGGTCTTTTGGCAACCTCCGGGCGTGGGTAGTTATACTATTACAGCAGTAGCTACTGATGAAGATGGCGCACAATCTACGGTAAGTCAATTTGTGGTCAATGTACAATATGGTGCTTTAATAACAACCAATTCGATGATAAACAATGTCAATGACGATGTAGAAGAGCAAGCTCCCGAAGGCGCAGCTGACGATGGAGATATGTATTTTGACAGTAGTGACCTTGAATGTGGTAAAGATAATAATAGAGGCAATCAAATCATTGGATTACGATTCAATGGACTGAACATCCCACAAGGCTCCATGATTATAAGTGCTTACATCCAGTTTATGGCAGACGAATCAGATACAGGTGTAACTACCGCAGTGATAACAGGAGAGGCTTCTGACAATGCCGCTGCTTTCAGCAATGTAAAATACAACCTCAGTTCGCGCCCTGAAACAGGCAATTCAGTTTCGTGGAACATTCCCGCTTGGGCAAATGGCAATAGCGGCGCAGCCCAGCAAACACCGGAATTAAAAAGTATTATACAGGAAATAGTTGGCAGACCCGGATACTCGGCGGCAAGTTCGATTGTTCTAAAAATGACAGCTACAGGGCAGCGGGTGGCAGAATCAAGAGACGGCAACAAACCCAATAATGCCCCTCAACTTATCATTACTTATACTTCAGATAGCTGTCCGCCCGCAGGGCAACTTTGTGACGATGGCGACCCCAATACTCAAGATACTGTCGCCGACGGAAATTGCGGTTGCGATAGTGAAAATAACGGAACATTCGTGGAAATACCCATCAGCAACGGAAATGATGATGTGGAAGAAAGAGGCACAGACGGCACAGTAGATTTGCTCAGTTCTGATTTAGAACTTGCTTATGATCGTAGCCTCACCGGTAATCAAACCATCGGGCTTCGTTTTGATAATTCGTTTTTACCATCGGGAGCTATCATCGACAGTGCTTTTGTTCAATTTGCTGTGGACGAAACCAGAAACACCTCCGGAACACTTCAGATATATGGAGAAGCCAGTGGCGAATCCCTACCCTTTAGCAATACGCCTTACGATGTATCTTCCAGACAAAAAACCAGTGCATCAGTTGCATGGACTCCCGATACATGGAATACAGTAGGTGTAGCCACTAACATACAACGCACGCCCAATATCAATAATGTTGTACAAGAAATTATCAGTCGTACCGATTGGGATGGATTAGGAAAACCCGTCACTATCATCATTGAAGGTACAGGTAAGCGAGTAGCAGAATCTTATGAAGGCTCGGTAGAACTCGCTCCTAAATTAATCGTCTATTATACCTACTTAGCCCGTACAGACCAAAACGAAAATGAGCCTACTCCACACGAGTCACCAAAAGAAATTGAGCCGCCAACATACATTCAGCCAAATGATCTAATATATGCGGTTAATATCTTCCCCAATCCCGCTTCCGATGAAATAAATATTAATATGGAACTTGATGATGTCCAGACAGACGAAGGAACGATCTCAGTCCTTGACATCAACGGACATATTATTCAACAAAAAATATTCAATCCTATGACCCAACAAACTATGGAAATTGATGTCTCATCCCTCCCGACAGGCATGTATATGATACAAATACAAATAAACGATCACTCTACCATACGTAAATTAGTAAAAAGCTGAAAATCAAAAATTGAGCGGGAGAATTATATCACTTCTCCCCGCTCTTTATTTAAAAACTCTTATGCTCTTAGGCTTTGGACAAAGGAAATTGGGGAATTGGGAAATTAGGTAATCCCGATAACTATCGGGACTTTTTTAGATTTTTACAAAAAATAATTAATTGCATATTTTATTTTAATAATAAAATTTATTCAATTGGTTATCAATGAGTTACGCTTTTAAACCAAGTTTCCCTCTCGGTTCAGCCGAGACTAGTTCCCATTTTGTCCAAAGTCCAATATACTCAATGGATTAAATTAGAAATCATGCACAATCGTATTACTTATAATCCGGAAATACAAAAAACCGCACAGGTTATGAATGAATTAAGTGAGCAATCCGGCTTTATTGCACATTTGGATACTTTTCAAAACACCCATATTGCATTCGCCATAACATTTAAAGATACATTAGATAAAATAAACGACCTCCAACAACATACACAATAAAAACTAAGCCCATTAAGCAATGGTGTAAGGAATCAACCTTTGTCATACATAAGTCCGAGAGGTACTCGTTGAGTACCTCTTTTTTTTAATGTAAAATGTAAAATAATAAATTTAAAATGTAAAAGTGTCGATAGAACACAGTTTATTTGTTTTATTTAAAAAATAAAATAATATTATTATTAAAATATTTATAAAACATTTATTTTTAATTAAAAAAACATTAAAAAATAAAATAATTATTAAAAAAAGTCTATATAACACCCTTTTAAATTTTACATTTATTATTTTACATTTTACATTTATTTAGGTCTGTATCACGCCCGGATTAAATTTTGCTACGGGTGCATTATTCGCTGCTTCAATGCCCATAGAAATCACCTTGCGTGTTTCTTGCGGGTCAATGATGGCATCTACCCACAGGCGGGCGGCTGCGTAATAAGGTGTTGTTTGTTTTTTATAACGGTTTTCTATCTCTTCCAATATTTTTTTCTCTTCGGCGGCAGTGACGATTTCGCCTTTTGCTTTGCGCGAAGCCACCTGTATTTGTAACAATACCTTAGCCGCCTGCGAGCCACCCATGACGGCGATTTTGGCAGTGGGCCAAGCCACAATCAGGCGCGGGTCATAAGCCTTGCCGCACATCGCATAATTGCCCGCCCCATACGAATTACCAATCACAATACTAAACTTGGGAACGGTAGAATTGGAAACCGCATTGACCATTTTTGCACCGTCTTTGATGATGCCGCCATGCTCCGAGCGTGTACCCACCATAAAGCCCGTCACATCATGCAAAAACACTAAAGGTATCTTCTTCTGATTACAATTCATCACAAATCGTGCTGCCTTATCCGCTGAATCTGAGTAGATTACACCACCAAACTGCATTTCTCCTTTCGCATTTTTCACCACCTTCCGGTTGTTGGCTACTATGCCCACCGACCAGCCGTCTATACGTGCATAGGCACAAATAATCGTCTTACCGTAATCTTTTTTATATTGTATTAATTTCGATTCATCCACCAGTCGCTCTATGATTTCCAGCGAATCGTAGGGCTTCAAACCACCTTCAGGAAAGTAGCCGTAGAGTTCTTCGGGGTCTTTCTTCGGCGGAGCAGGTGCTGTGCGGTCAAATCCCGCATTTTCAAAGCGTCCGAATTTGTCAATAATCCCTCTGATTTCGTCCAAACAAGCTGCGTCATTCTCCATTTTATAATCCGTCACACCCGAAATTTCGCATTGTGTACGCGCACCACCGAGCGTTTCTTTATCCACCGATTCGCCTATGGCAGCTTTGACCAAATAAGGTCCTGCCAGAAAAATAGAGCCCGTACCTTCTACTATCAATGCCTCATCCGACATAATCGGCAAGTACGCACCACCCGCCACACAACTCCCCATAATCGCGGCTATCTGCGGAATGCCCATGCTCGACATCACCGCATTATTGCGAAACATCCGCCCGAAGTGTTCTTTATCAGGAAAAATCTCGTCTTGCATTGGCAAAAACACCCCTGCACTATCCACCAAATAAATAATCGGTAGCCGATTTTCCATAGCAATCTCCTGTGCGCGAAGGTTCTTTTTGCCCGTAATCGGAAACCAAGCTCCCGCCTTTACCGTTGCATCATTGGCAACTATCATACACTGTCTGCCACTCACATAACCGATACCCGTAATCACTCCTCCGGCAGGGCAACCGCCATATTCTTCATACATTTCGTAACCGGCAAAAGCACCGATTTCCAAAAATTCACTATCCTCATCTATCAAATAAGCGATGCGTTCACGCACAGGCATTTTGCCTTTACCTTTGAGTTTTTCCAGTCGCTTTTTTCCACCACCCAGATAAATTTTATCTAACTCAAACTCCATCCGCGAAACAGACAAACGCATCGCATCGTCATTTTTGTTAAATTCTATATCTTCCTTTTTGCTTGTTTTTGCCATAATTAGTGATTATTCATCAGTTGATTAGTGATTAGGGAAGTCGCCACTTTTAATATGGCTGCAAAATACAAAATGACGTGGAATACACGCGAATTTATCGGATTAATCTTATATGCAGAATCTAACGTCAAAGTATAACCGGGCAAATTTTTACGCTCATCTGCATTAAAAGGTGAAAAGTACAAAATATGAAAATACCATTATAATGTAAAATTATTTATTTTAAAATAATTTTATTTATAAATTTTTGTAAATTAGTTTTTTATAAATTTTTGTAAATTAGTTTTTTATAAAAAATATTCACGTTATACACTTTTACATTTTACATTACAATAACGATTTCCACTTTATAGTACAGGTGAGCGAATTTTTAAGCGCCATTCTCTGATGTGAGACTCATGTTTTCACACTATTCTTCCACTTCATCCATCCGCGAATTTGCATCAATACATTGACAAAGTGCATAAATGCCAAAAACCATAAAGCCGCATAAGCGCAAATCAAGGTAGCAAAAAACTGTCCGACCCCCATGACGTAAAATCCGCGAATGGATTTGCGATTAAATAATTCAAAACCCCAAAGTATGAGGGCAGCAGAGGCTATTTCGATGATGATTTTTAGGGTCATGTTTTGATAATTTGTTGGACGAAATGACCTCAATGTACAAAAAAAACCCACTCCAGTTGGAGGTGAGTTTTGTATATTTTTTGGTAGTGTAGTGGATGTAATGCTATTGAACCACGAAGCACACAAAGGACACGAAAGTCGAACAGACGCAGAGTTCACAAAGTATTTCTAAGTATTTAATAATGAAATTTTTACACTATCTTAGTTTTCTTACTTCGTCTAT
>CALIZI010000300.1 GCA_938028705.1 uncultured Saprospiraceae bacterium
TCTGAAATCAAATTCCAGTACAGTATTGGGTGTTACGGTATAGGGAAAGTCAATTTTTTTCCAGGCATTATCGTTCAATTGTATTCTAGCCTGATTGTTTGATACTCTTGCTGTTCCATTGTCCTGCCCACCGCCATAGGAACTGACTTGTTGTTGGTCGAATACGATATTTGAGCATGATTCTTCTTCTTCCTCTTCTTCTTCTTCCTCGTCTTCATCTTCGGCATCGCAGATGCCGTCATTGTCAGCATCAGCAAAGGTGCCTGTACAGTTACAATTTTCATTATAGACATCATTCACCGTGCAGTCGTCACCATCGTTGCAGGATGCACCTATATTGCAGTCGGAAGAAATCGCAGCGAGTACTGCTGCATGAGCATTGACTCTTCCATATCCAAAATCATTATCTTTACCGGCGGGTCCCATGTCGTCGGCACTCGTATGGAGTATGTCTCTCATTTGAGCTAGTGTCAGGTCAGGATTGACGCTATATACCAGTGCTGCCACTCCTGCTACCACCGGTGCAGATGCCGAAGTACCTCCAAAGATTGTATTATAATCATCGGGCGAGAAGCCTAAACTGCCCACTCTGTCAATGGTATAAACATTTGCGCTGAAATTTATTCCATTGCTTGATGGAGCAACTAAGTCCAATTCGGGTCCGGTTTGGCTATAGCCGGATATATTTCCATTGGAATTGATGGCGCCTACGGCTGTTACGGTACTTAATCGGGCGGGATAGCCTACGCATCCAAGTTGACTGTTATTTCCAGTGGAAAAAACAATTAAACAGCCTTTACCATTTCTGCCATTCCGTGCGGCATCCTCTATGGCATCATTGAGTGCCGGATGGTCGGTACTACAATCAGTAAATCCCCATGAATTATTCATAACATCTGCACCGTTATCCTTTGCCCAAGTGAATGAAAAAGCCAGCGATTCTATGCTTTCGCTAGTAAAGATATTGACGCTCATCAATTGTGCGTCCGGTGCGACTCCTCGTACACCGATTTCATTATGGGCAGCATTGATGATACCTGCACAAGCCATTCCATGAAAATCTACATTATTCTCGGGTGCTCCGTTTCCATTAGGTACATCTGGCGAGAACCCGTTCACAATGCTGCTATTACCATTGGCATCTGTCAGCTCAGGATGCGCTTCCAATCCCTGGTCAAATACAGCAACTTTGATAGAAGCATCACCCGTAGTGATTGCCCATGCTTCCGGGGCATCGCAGTCAATATCGTTCGCTCCGGAGGTACCACTTACGTTTTGCCCTGTGTTGTTCATTTGAAATTGTTGGGGGAATAAAGGGTCGTTATGAACCTCAATTGAAATATGAAAATCAGGTTGTGAAAATTTCGCCAATCCTGTCTCATAAATTTCATTTGCCAGCTTCATGGCTAAGGTAGCACGCTCTACTTCAATGGTATATACATCTGTTCGCACTTCTTTGGTGGATACAAGTTCATACCTACTTAACACATCGTCAAGGGCTGAAATGGATGCCCCGTCTTTGATTCTGAAGAGTACCTTATTGGTGGGATAGATAGGCGAATTTCCTGTTGTTTTCAATCCCGGGTGTATATCCCAATTGGCTTCATCAAAAGACAGCTCACTAATGATGTCTTTTTCCGACATCTTTTTGCCTTTATTTTCAAATACCAAAAAACCGGTTCGGCTTATTTTTTTAATTTTTTGATTTTCGCTGATAGCCTGGAGTTTGGAGTCAAACGCAGACTTATCTTTTGCCAATAGAATGTAGCTTCCCTTGTCAATCGTCAATGTTGTTTTTCCCAGGTCTGACCAATAGTAAAGTTCCCGGTCATTTTCTTGTCCGTAAGATGCAATACTGACGCAAATTACAATTAATAATAATAGTATTTTTTTCATAATATTTTTTTTAATATTCTGTTAATGTCGAATATTGGAAATTATGGCTGCATTTGTATGTTTCCGGGCTTTGGAAGTGAGAAGCAAGACACTTAAACGGTCTCGCCTCTCGCTTCTTTTTCGCCCAAAGTCTAGTTATACTTCTTTAGGGTAAGAAGTATAGAAAAGTCAAATTCCAAGATAAGTTCATCAAGGTAGTTGACACTTTTATATCTAAAGTAAATTAATGTAAAATGTAAAATAAGGTTCTACTGAAATAAGGATATTTTTGAATTATTTTATAATAAAAAAATATTTATAAATAATTGATTTTTAATAATAAATAAATTATAAAATAGTTTTAATTAATTTAAAAATGCCTATATTTCAATACGACCAAAATAATAAATGTAAAATGTAAATTTGTAGGACGCGAGACATTTCTATTTGATAGTGCTATAAATGTAATGTCCTTACTTGCCTTGCATTTTCAAAATGCAAGGCAAGTTTGAGCATTACATCCACTACACTAGCAAAAAATTTATCACTCCTCACCAAGTTTAACAAAACGCTCGGTGGCATAAGTACCGTCGTCAAATCTTAATTGGATGATATACATGCCTGCCGGAAGTTGATTGACCTCTATCAGCATGTTATCAGATTCGGCTTCTATGTT
>CALIZI010000301.1 GCA_938028705.1 uncultured Saprospiraceae bacterium
AGCACCAAATGACAAGCACCAAATGACAAGCACCAAATGACAAGCACCAAATGACAAGCACCAAATGACAAGCACCAAATGACAAGCACCAAATGACAAGCACCAAATGACAAGCACCAAATGACAAGCACCAAATAACAAGCACCAAATAACAAGCACCAAATAACAAGCACCAAATGACAAGCACCAAATGACAAGCACCAAATGACAAGCACCAAATGACAAATAATGAAAACCCTTGGAATTTGTTATTTGTTATTTGTTATTTGTTATTTGTTATTTGTTATTTGTTATTTGTTATTTGTTATTTGTTATTTGTTATTTGGAATTTGTTATTTGGAATTTGTTATTTGGAATTTGTTATTTGGAATTTGTTATTTGGAATTTGTTATTTGGAATTTATTAAAATTTATAATAATAAAAAAGTAGAGAATACTATGGCTTTTAAACTTCCTGATTTGCCTTACGCACACAATGCGCTTGAACCGCATATAGATGAAAAAACGATGCAGATTCATCATGGCAAACATCACAATGGATACACCAATAAACTGAATGCGGCTATCGAAGGTAGCGATTTAGCAGGAAAATCAATTGAAGATATTTTGTCGGGCGTGTCAAAACACTCTGGCGGAGTACGCAACAACGGCGGTGGCTACTACAACCACAGTTTATTTTGGAGTGTCATGTCTCCCAAAGGTGGTGGCACACCTTCCGGCGATTTGGGCGATGCTATCAATAAGGCATTTGGTTCTTTTGACGGTTTCAAAGAGGCTTTCGGTACTGCTGCCAAAACCCGCTTCGGTTCAGGCTGGGCTTGGTTGATTGTAAAAGCTGATGGCTCATTGGCAGTCACTTCCACGCCTAATCAAGACAATCCACTTATGGATATTGCAGAGGAAAAAGGTACACCGATACTCGGCTTAGATGTATGGGAACACGCTTATTATCTCAATTATCAGAACCGTCGTCCTGACTATGTTGGCGCATTTTTTAATGTCATCAACTGGGATGAAGTCAGTAAAAGATACGCAGCAGCTAAGTGATTAGCTTAGGGTTTATGAAGTTTATAGAGTTAACGTTTATGATTTTGTCTAGGGCAAATCCTTTTCAAAAATAAACTAATCACTCTATAAACTTTACAAACTCTATCAACCAATCAATTCCATAAATTAACGCTCACCAACTGCTCTTTTTACGGTAAATATTTTATAATTATTAAATTATTTAATATTAAACGAATTGTAGATTGAAGAAGAGCATACGAATATACGATATTAAAGCTATTGTAAATGTCTTTAATTATCAAAATATTACTATCTTTATTCCGATTTTAGACAGCAAGTAATCGGTTAATTAATCTTTTACTTAAATATTTTCTATATAACTAATTGACCATATCGGTCAATTTTTATCCAAAACCTAATTTTATTATATTAAATCTTAATTTTTTAAACATGAAAAAAATATTTACATTTTTTTTAACAGCTTTGTTTGCATTCATCACCACACAAAGTTTTGCCCAATCACAACGCATACTGATGGTAGAAGAAGGTACACAAGCTTCTTGTCCGCCATGTGCCAGTCTAAATCCGGCTTTTGATGCCTTAATGGATGCGAATGCAGAAAATGTTGTGGTACTCAAATATCAAACATCATGGCCCGGTTTTGACCCCATGTACAATCATAACCCTTCAGAAGTAGATGAGCGTGTAGCTTATTACGACATTACCGGTGTGCCGAGTGCTTATTTGAATGGCAGTGTAGTAAGTTCTTGTGGTACATCGCCGGCTTGTTTCTCACAAGTGGATATTGATGCGGCACTCATGGAAACTTCACCTTTGGATATCAACCTCAGCCTAATGATTGAAAACGATATGCTGACTTTGACGGGTAAGGTGGAAGCAACAGAAGCTGTATCCGGCGATTTGAAGTTGCGAATGGCAATTATCGAAAAAAATATTGACTTCGACAATCCTCCCGGAACAACTAATGAAAAAGAATTTCATAATGTGTTAAAGAAATTTATTACAGGAACGGCAGGAACTGATTTAGCCGATTCATGGGCAGCAGGAGATAGTTATGACATTGATGAGAGTTTCGATCTTTCGACCTTGAATGTCTATAATCCTAACCAAATCATGGTCGTTGCTTTTGTGCAAGATGATGCAACTAAAGCTATTCATCAAGCAGCGAAAGCTGCCGACCCATTGTACACAAATAGCGCAAGTGTGATAGAAGTACAAGATCCGGGACCAGCCTGCCTTGGTTTACAGGATATTAGTCCGGTCGTTAGAATTAGTAATGATGGAGGAGAGACATTGACCTCTTTGGATATTACGTACAGTATCAATGGCGGTGCGGATAAAGTCTATAATTGGACTGGTTCCATTGCCCCTTTAGAGCGTCAAATTTTGGTACTTGAACCTTATTCTTTTGAAAGTATCGCAGGAGATAATAGCCTCACTGTGAGTACCTCTAATCCTAATGGTATGACTGATGACAATGAGGACAGTTCGAAAGATTATATTATCGAAGTTGGCAATGAGATACAAACCGACAAAGTGAGTATCAGAATTTACGCTGACGATTATGGCTGTGAAATCTACTGGGAATTTAGAGATGTGTCTAACGGTCAAGTACTGGCTAGTGGCGGAAATGATACCGCAATGCCGGGCGGACAAACGATTACGTATGGAGCTAGCTATAGCTGTCCGCCGGGTGTGGGCTATGAAAATAATACGACTCATACAGAAGAAGTCACGCTCCCCGCTACGGGTTGCTACGAGTTCTATATCATTGACGATTGGGGTGATGGTATTTCCGGGAGTGCTTACGTTATTCGTGCAGACAACAACTTCCCCTTGGTTACAGGAAGTGGCTTTTCAGGTGCACAAGCCAGCCACCGTATCAATGTAGTGACATCCGTAGGTGTAGAAGATGTCGTGCAAGAGCAATCGTTTAATGCTTTCCCAAATCCGGTACAAAACGAGCTTAATCTGCAATTTAATCTGCTCGAATCCAGTGAGATACAAGTGCTTGTATATGATGTGTTAGGACAAGCCGTTAAATCAATTCCGGCAGCTAACTACGGTACAGGTATCAATAATCTACAAATTAATACTGCTGACTTGTCCAATGGTGTTTATGTAGTAACACTTAGAACTGATGAAGGTGATTTGTCCAAGCGAGTGACGGTGAGTAAGTAGAGTGGGAGAGTGGCGAGTATAGAGTAACGAGTTGAGCGTGAGAATAAAAACAGGGTTTGTGTAAAAAGTCAAAAAAGTAAAATATTATATTTTTATTATTTTATAAAAATAAGACTTTTTATACAAACCCTGTTTTTGTTTAATAATTAAAATTATTGCATAATATTTTTTTTATTGTAAAAATTAACTTGACAATATCATATTTTATTTTTATTTGATATATTTGGTGTTTTGCTCTTGAATTTGGGCTAAAACTCGTCTGACATTTTCAAAATTCACCGATGATATCATATTTTTCCAGCAATGTTTAAATGTCTGACGAGTTTTAGCCCAAATTCGGAAAAAATATCCCATATTAAACATAAATATACTTTTATTTTAACCCAAGTTGAATATGTAGCCCCCAAGTTTTTTAGGTGGTTTAGTTGTCAGACGAATGCTGTTTTAGAAGGCACCGATTATTTGATAATATCTTCGCTTTTAGCAAAAGAATTCGTCTGACAACTCTCCCCGCTCTGA
>CALIZI010000302.1 GCA_938028705.1 uncultured Saprospiraceae bacterium
GCAATGATTTTCAAGTAATTGAATGTTGAGTTAAAACTACACTTGACAGCTAAAGCAGTCATTACAGCACGCTCAATCTATATTTATTAAATCAAAGAATCATTTTGACATTATAAATCCACTTATGTGTGTCACACTCAAATAATATTATAAAAAAATATACACTCGTAACTCGACAACTCGCAACTCATACCATGCTCGAAACAATCAAATTACCTTCCATACTTTTTCTGGATATAGAAACCGTATCCGGCAAGGCTGCCTTTAGCAAACTCAATAAAAGCACCCAAAAACTATGGGAAACCAAAGCTGAACAAATCTACCGTCGGAGTGGAGACGAACTACCAAGTCCAAAAGAAAGCTACACTGAAAAAGCGGGTATCTTTGCTGAATATGGCAAAATCGTTTGTATTTCAGTCGGATTTATCTCGCAAGAAGCAGGCGGAGAAATGAACTTCCGCCTCAAATCCTATTATGGAGACGACGAAGCAGCCTTGCTGACCGATTTTGCCCAATTACTGGATAAAACACCCCGATTTATGTATTTGTGTGGACACAATATCAAAGAATTTGACATCCCTTATACCTGTCGGCGCATGCTTATCAATCAATTACCCTTACCCGCCAAATTACAGATTCATGGCAAAAAACCATGGGAACTCAACCATTTTCTCGACACCCTCGAACTCTGGAAATTTGGTGATTTTAAAAATTACACCTCATTGAGTTTGCTCTGCGATGTATTTGGCGTACCCACTCCGAAAGACGACATGGACGGTAGCAAAGTCGGCAAAGCATATTGGAAAGATAAAGCACTCGACAAAATCGCTGAATATTGCCAAAAAGATGTCCTTGCCACCGCACAGGTCTTCTTAAAAATGGTACGAAAAGACCTCATCAAAGAAGAAAACGTACATGTTGCTTAGGGAGTGTTGTGGTGTTGAAGTGTCCGTAAAAACTTCAATACGTCAACACTTCAACACTTCAACACTATGAAAGCATTAAGCATAGCAGGATTTGACCCTAGTAGCGGAGCGGGTATTACATCTGATATTAAGACATTCGAGGCTCATGGTGTGTACGGGTTAGGCGTGTGTACAGGTGTCACAGTACAAAATGACATTAAATTCCAATATGTAAATTGGATAGATAAAAGTATCATTCATCAACAGATTCATATTTTATTTGAACGCTTTAGTATTGATTATGTAAAAATAGGTTTGGCAGAAAATCTTGAAACCATAGCGTATATCACAGCACAAATCAAGCAACTCAATCCGAATACCTGCATCGTATGGGATCCCATTCTAAAGGCTAGTGCAGGCTTTGATTTTGGGCATAAAATAAGAACCGACATACTCCGCCAAATATGCCAACATATCTATTTGATAACGCCCAATACGGAGGAGTTTCAAATGCTTTTTGGGCAGGCTTTACCGCAAAATATTGTTAAAGAATATACATGTAATTTACTATTGAAAGGAGGTCATACGACAGGTCAGACCGTTGTAGATAGCTTATTTATGAATCAAGAAATTTACCATATAAAACAGTCTCGCTCAAAGCGTGACAAACATGGTACAGGTTGCGTCCTATCAACAACTATACTGACTCACCTCGCAAGAGGAAAAAGCCTCCCTGATGCTTGCAGGGCGGCGCAGGACTATGTTGTCCGTTTCATCAACAGCAACGATAGTTTACTAGGCTATCATGATTATACTGCTACCAAGCAAACCTAAACAATGCTGAACAAGAATATTGAAAAACTACAATTTATTACCCATGATACCCCTTCTCTGAAACACTGCGAACTTATTGAAAAAGCCTGTAGAGGCGGTGTGAAATGGGTACAACTCAGAATAAAAGACAAACCTTACGATGAGTGGCTTGAAGTGGCTAAAAAAGCACGACATTGCAGTCGTGAATATGGTGCTACATTAATCATCAATGATAGTGTGGAGATTGCTCAACAGGTAGAAGCTGATGGCGTACATCTTGGCAAAAACGACATGTCGCCGCGTGAAGCCCGCAAAATACTTGGCGATCATGCGATCATTGGTAGTACAGCCAATACTTTTGAAGACATACAAAAAGCCGTTGATGAAGGGGCAGATTACATCGGCTTAGGACCATTCAGATTCACGATTACCAAACAAAATCTAAGCCCCATACTCGCCCTCGAAGGTTATCAAAACATCATAGCTACCTGCAAAGGACACAGCATTACAACACCACTCATTGCCATAGGCGGTATTCGTGTTGAGGATGTTCGGGAAATCCTCAATGTAGGCATGCACGGCATAGCCGTAGGCACAGCCATTGGCTTTGGTGACCCTACCGGCAATGCACAAAAATTCGTTGATATTATGTAGTGCGGTAGTGTTGTTGTGTCGTAGTGTTGTAGTCCGTAAAACCACACCACCACAACACCACAACACCACAACACCACAACACTAAGTAAGCACTCATGCTCAAAATAGCAAATAAGACATTTCACTCCCGGCTCTTTACAGGTACCGGCAAATTTAGTTCCAATCAAGTGATGCGCGATGCGCTCTTGGCTTCCGGTTCTGAATTGGTAACGGTAGCACTGCGCCGAGTAGATATGAACAACAAGCAGGACAATCTGCTCCAACACCTCGACCATGAGCAATTTGCCTTACTGCCCAATACTTCCGGTGTACGCACTGCCAAAGAAGCCGTTTTTGCGGCACAACTCGCCCGCGAAGCATTGGAGACCAACTGGCTCAAACTCGAAATACATCCCGACCCCAAATACCTCATGCCCGACCCTGTGGAAACCCTCAAAGCCGCCGAAGAACTCGTCAAATCGGGCTTCATCGTCCTGCCATACATACATGCCGACCCTGTTTTGTGCAAACGTCTGGAGGAAGTCGGTACGGCGGCGGTCATGCCACTTGGTTCGCCCATAGGTAGCAACAAAGGGCTTGTCTCCCGCGATTTTTTACGTATTATTATCGAGCAAAGCACCGTTCCGGTCATTGTCGATGCCGGTATAGGCGCACCCTCACACGCTGCCGAAGCCCTCGAAATGGGCGCAGATGCCGTACTCGTCAATACCGCCATTGCCGTTTCGCCCGACCCCGTACAAATGGGCAATGCCTTCAAACTCGCCGTAGAAGCCGGACGCATGGCTTTTGAAGCCAAACTTGCTCAAAGCACCCACCACGCCGTAGCCAGCAGCCCATTGACTGCTTTTCTGGATTGATGTGTTGATGTGTTGATGTGTTGAAGTTTGTCGAATTGGCGAGGTCTTTTTTTATTTTAAAAATGCTTTTGTCTGGCATCCTAGCATAGTGCTTCCAGCCTGCCTTGCGTTTGTACGATACGAAACCTGTGCCTTATCGTTTTCAAGTTCCTTTTTCGGTTCATTACCCACTCCCGAAAGCTTTCGGGATAAATATGTGGATATGCAGAATATCACTTCCGACATACAACTTATCAGTACCTTAGCACATAGGGTGCAGGACAAATCTTTAATTTCAAATTGAACTGAGAGCAATTAAGACCCTGTAATGACTGCTTTACAGGCTGACCGCAAACTCGTACAGGCGATTTCAATCGCCATGTCACAATAATAAAAATGCGTAAATTTCTATTTTACAAATTTTTATAAATAAAAATTTACAATCACATGGCGACTGAAGTCGCCTGTACGGTATTCGCGGTCAGCCTGTTTAGCTGTCAAGTAAAATGAAAAATATATTTATAAATTATTGTTTTTAAAGTTATTACAAATTACAATAATAATATACTTGACAGCTAAAGCAGTCATTACGGAGTTCCCGTCCACCCTGTTTAGCTGTCAAGTGAATAACGGGTGCGATTCGTTTTTGTACCCACTAATATTCTTGATTATCACTATTTTATGAATTTTAAATTAACTTGACAATAGTACATTTAAAAAATAGTAATGTATTTGTGTTTAGGATGGAATATTTTTTCCGAATTTGTGCTAA
>CALIZI010000303.1 GCA_938028705.1 uncultured Saprospiraceae bacterium
AAACTTGTAAAAAGTTAGGCATAAACGCTTATGCATATATCTTAGATAGACTCAACCATAAACGAATGACTGACCTCCATAATGTCATATATCAAAAAATTACTACAACACAACAATACCCTGACTTATTTACATGATACAAAATAACTATTGATTTTTCGTTTGAGTTTTAGTGCAGATGCTGTCTTCAGTTGCCAAAAAGGTTTGCAAAACCTTTACCTTGCGTATGTTTTTAACGATGTTCCCCTTCGGTCGAGACAGCCGTTACAAGGCACAAAAAAAGGGCTGCCAAAGGCAGCCCTAAAAATCTTCCGTCAGTCGTCAAGCGCAGCGTATGTATTACATTTGCTACTATATTATCGTCAGCAAATTAATCATTAACCATTAATCATTAATCATTATCAAAAGCCATTCACCCCATTCACCGTAGTATATTTAAATGACAATTTCTTATCAGGATAAATATATTTGAAAGCCGACTGCATCGCAATCGTTCCCTCATGGAAACCACAAAGAATCAACTTCAATTTCCCTTCATAAGTATTAATATCGCCAATCGCATAGATGCCCGGTACGCCTGTGCTGTAATCGCGCGTATCCACTTCAATCGCATTTTTGGTAATACTCAAATTCCAATCGGCGATAGGTCCGAGCTTCGGAGAGAGTCCAAAAAGCGGTACAAAATGCTCGGTTGGTTTTTGGAAAGTACCTTCCGTTTTGTGCTTTATCGTGACTTCATTGAGTACGCCGTTGCCGTTTACACCGATGACTTCTGCATTGGTAATCAGCTTGATACGTCCGGCTTCGTTGAGTTCGATGACCTTCTCTACCGAGTCGAGCGCACCTCTGAAACTCTCGCGTCGGTGTACAAGCGTCACATCCTTCGCCACATCCGCCAAGAAAATCGTCCAATCCAATGCCGAGTCACCACCACCGGCGAGTACCACACTTTTATCGCGATACACTTCCGGGTCTTTGATGATGTAGTCAATGCCTTTTTTCTCAAAATTGGCAATATTCGGAATCGGCGGTTTACGCGGCTCAAAACAGCCCAAACCTCCTGCAATCGTAATCACAGGCGCGACGATTTCGTTACCGTCCGTTGTGGTAATTTTGTATTTGCCGTCTTCGAGTTGTTCGAGGGCTTCGGCGCGTTCGCCAAGTGTGAAGGTGGGCTTAAATGGTGCGATTTGCTCCATCAGATTTTCGACCAATTCACCTGCCAAAATACTCGGAAATCCGGGTATATCATATATCGGTTTTTTCGGATATATTTCCGTCAATTGCCCTCCGGCTTGCGGCAAGGAGTCTATGAGGTGGCAACGTAATTTCAACAAGCCCGCCTCAAATACGGTAAATAATCCGCAAGGACCCGCGCCAACGATGATGATGTCTGTTTCTATCATTTTTTTATATTTCTCGACCTGTACAGGCGATTTCAATCGCCATGTGTCGCACATTTTTTACAATAAAAAATTATCTTATAAATTAAATTTAACATGGCGATTGAAATCGCCTGTACAATATTACGCTTCAGCAAGTTCACTTACTTGCAATTTCTCATTTACAGTTTGTTGTTTGCCACCTATTGTATGCAACCCACACTCCACTTTCGACTTCCCCGACCAACGCCCTTCTCTATCATAACCACAACTTGTACAATGTGTACATCCCACAGAACCATAACCTTGCGATTTCAAAGGATGTGGCGGCAAATATAGGCTTTTAATATAAAATTGTACTTCCAATTCGCTGTAATCCGCCAATGGCATAAACTTCAATTTGTTGTGTACAATCTGAAAAATATCAAAATCTTTGCGCGTATTTGTCTGCGTATTCATCACCCCAGCCATCCACACATTATAATCATCCAAAACCGCATTGAGTGTCGCTACTTTATTAACACCACAACATAGGTCAGGGTTCGTTTCATACATTTTTTCTTCTCGCGTAATCGCGTGTGAAGTCGGGTCGGGTAATGCCTCAATCACCTCCAAAGTAAAATCTCGCGCAATGTCATTCTTGTATTTTATCGTTTCTTCAAACAAAAAATTCGTATTGATAAAATGCACTTTCTGCCTGCGATTTACCTTGCTTATCAAATGCAATAAATACACCGAATTAGTACCAAAAGAAGAAGTCAACAACACCTTCTCCGAATCAAACATCCGGTAAAATTCGAGTATTCGTTCCTCTGCCAACATCGGTTTGAATGCTTCGTTTAATGCCTTTATATTCATTTTGTACGTACTGATGTGCTGACGTACTGACGTGCTGATGTTCCGATATGCACACGTCAGCACATCAGCACATCAGCACGTCAAAGCAAGTCCTTCGTTATTTCATTCATTCTCTGTACTTTATACTCAAAATCGTCTTTGAGACCATCGCGTATAGTACGGAGATTATTTAGAATTTGGGGAATGTCATCGGGCAATACTTCCTCGAATAGCTGTCTCATTCGCTTGGCAAATGTGGGTGATTTTCCGTTGGTAGAAATCGCAATTTTCAAATCGCCTTTCGTGACGATTCCTCCGAGATAAAAGTCGCACAAATCGGGGGTGTCGGCTACATTCACCAAGATGCCGAGTGCCTTTGCATCACTTCTAATTTCGCGGTTCAATTCCTCAAAACAGGTCGCAGCGATCACCAAGTTTTTACCAATCACATCCGTCGGTTCGTAGGCTTTTTGAATGAAAGTAACGCTTGGATGTTGGGCGATGAGTTCCGCGACTTCGTCCTTTGCCCATGTAGCGACTACGGTTACATTCGCATCGGGGCTACTTTTGAGCATGAAGCTCAATTTTTCTAAACCCACTTCGCCTGCACCCACTATCAGTACTTCTATTTGGTGTAATTTTATGAAAATAGGATATAAAGGATTTTGCGGTTGACGCTTGACGCTTGACGGTGAACGGTCAGCATCACTTTTTTGTACCAATATATTTTCTTGTGCAATCATTTTTTTCGTATTTTTTTTATTCTAAAAACGTAGCGTAATGCGTCTCGCTTGCGCCCCGTAGCACGGTGCTTCCAGCCCGTGCCGCGATAGGAACGCGAACTATACGCGAGGCGCGGGCTGGAAGCACCACGCTACGGGGCTACGCTACTGCAGTTTGCAAAATCGCTTTACGTGCCGCATAATCGGGATGCAAAGCAACCACCTCACCAATCACAATAATTGCCGGTGTGCCAATGCCTTCATTATCAGCGATTTCGGCGATATTATGTACTTGCCCTATCGCAATTTTTTCATTGGGTAATGAGCCGTTTTGAATCAACATTGCGGGTGTTTCGGATTTGCCGTAGGCAGAAAAAAGCATGGCGATTTGCTCCAATTTTTTACGTCCCATGAGAATGACTGCCGTTGTATTTGCTTGTGCTGCGAGTGCTACATCTTTCGACAAATCGCCGAATCGTGTAGTCGCCGTCACCACCCAAAAACTGTCGTTCACACCTCTGCATGTCAAAGGCACTTGCTGTAATCCCGCCAATGAAGTCGCACTCGAAATACCCGGAATGACTGACGTTTCGATACCCGCTTCGCGCACAACTTCCAACTCCTCATATCCGCGTCCGAAGATGAAGGGGTCGCCACCTTTCAAGCGTACCACATGCCCATGCGACTGTGCGTATTCGACCAACATCCGGCTAATGGTCTCCTGCGGAAAACGATGTTTATTGGCACGTTTTCCGACAAATACTTTGTGTGCATGTTCGGGTGCGTGGTTCAATATTTCTTTATTGACTAAAGCATCGTATAAGACCACATCCGCACTTTGCAATGCCTTCATTGCCTTGATAGTCAGCAAGTCAGGGTCGCCCGGACCTGCACCTACGAGGGTGACGTGTGGCGTGGGCGCATTGCGCTTGTGTGTTGGTGAATTTATTTTTAATAATTTCATTTTTAATATTTTGAGCCACGTAGCGCGACACTTCCAGTTCGCGCCTCGCGTTTATTTTGCCAAGCTAACGTGGAACGAGCTGGAAGCGTCGTTCTACGATGTTACGCTTTATAGTGTTCTTGAATGACGGCTTTGTCTATCTGTGTAACATCTTTCGCAACTTGCAGGCGACGAATAGCTTGTATATTTCCAAGAAATTCGGCGGCATCCTGATAGTATTTTTCGGCAAATGTTTTATCCGGTTCGTTATTTTTCAAACGCAATACATGTGTCGCAAAATCGCGGTTGAATATCGTTTTGCCTGTTTTTACAAAATGCTCATCGAAATCATTGAGAATACCAATTTGTGTGTTGCACTTAATATCTTCACTGAGTAAAAGGGCTTTCGCACCTACAACGAAGGCATTGTATGAATTGTAAATCGCATCTGCCCATTGTTCGGCTTTGAGGGCTTCCTTCGAAGCTGCATGTTTTTCATTCGCATCGGCGATAATCGAACCAACCACGTCCACCATGACACCCGCACATTCTCCCACTCCAATTTCAGGTACAAAATGTGCGTTTTGTCCCCAATCGAAATAAATATCTTCTTTGATGTCGTCCACATTCGCGAGGGGTTTGAGGAGGTCATAAAAATATTTTTTCCCTAATCTCCAATAAAATTGTTGGAAAGTTTCTTGTTCGTTTGTTCTGTTTTCTAAATAATTATCCAACAAAACAGCTACTAATTGTGGTGTACGTTTGGTAGGTACTTTAATAACTTTTTCTCCGATAAATCCCTTACCACTCGCATCTAATCCACCGCCAAGTACGACTTGCATAGCGGGAATCACATAAGGTTTTTTCTTAATAGAACTACCATGAAAACCAATCTGCCCTATCATGTGCTGACCACAGGCGTTCATGCAGCCGCTGATTTTGATTTTGACATCCGAATTGCCGACCAATTCGGGGTAATCTTCGTCAATTAGATTTTCTAAAACGGCGGTCAGATTGGTGCTGTCTGTTACTGCCAAATTGCAGGTATCCGAACCGGGGCAAGCGGTGATATCGGAGATGCTATCAAAGCCCGGATTGGCGAGTCCTATCTCGTCTAAGGCTTGGAAAATATGCGGTAAAGCGGCTGCACTCACAAAACGTAAGAGGAAGCCCTGATTGACCGTAATCCGAATATCATCTGCCGCGTATTTTTTGACAATCGCAGCAAATTTACGGGCTTTAGGAGCGAGAATATTGCCCAAAGGCAAGCGGATTTGAACGGCATGAAAGCCTTTTTGTTTTTGTTCAAATGTATTGGTAGTCAGCCACTTATTGTATTTTTCTTCGTCTTGAACTTGAATCGGATTTAGATTGGATGTGTCGGGAAGGCGGGTGCGACTTGCGGCAAGGATAACTCCGGAAGGCGTATAACCATTTGGCATTTTTTCACTGTGATTAATTGCTTGAAACAGCGAATCATCTATTTTGACGGTTTTGTTTTTGAGAGATAATTTTTCTTCTTCTACCAATTCCATAAATTTCTCCAAACCAAGTCCGCGTTTGTCATTTATGAGGAATTTCATACGGGCTTTAAATCGTTTTTCGCGCTCGCCGTAGCGGTCAAATACACGAATGACTGCCTCTGTGAGTGGAATGATTTTATCCGCCGCCAAAAACTCATAAATCGGCTGTGCGAAAAAAGGTTGTGCGCCCAATCCACCGCCAATGACGACTTTGAATCCGTGTTCTTTTTCGCCATTTTCATTGGTGCGAATACGTGGAATGAAACCCAAATCGTGGAAGTAAGTAAAGGCAGAATCCGAATCACTTGAAGAGAAAGCCATTTTGAATTTGCGCCCCATTTCCTGACAAATCGGGTTGCGGAGAAAGTAGTGCGAAGCCGCATGTGCATAAGGCGAAATATCGAACAATTCGTCGGGGTCAATCCCTGCACGCGCCGAACCGGTAATGGTGCGGACGGTGTTGCCACACGCCTCGCGTGCCGTAATACCCTCCTCTTCCAACTCTACCCAAATCGCAGGGGCATCGGTGGCTTTGATGTGGTGCATTTGGATGTTTTGGCGGGTAGTGGCGTGGAGGTTGCCGTTGGTATATTTTTCGGCAATATCTGCCATGCGGACGAGTTGGTCGGCGGTGATGCGTCCGAAGGGAATTTTAATCCGCAACATCTGAACGCCTACCTGACGCTGCCCATATACGCCGCGTGTAAGGCGATAGGCACGAAATTTTTCTTCGGGCATTTGCCCGGTTATGAAGCGTTGGATTTTGTCTTCCAATTCGCGGATGTCTTTGTGAACGGTTTGCGAAATAGTATTAGGAATTGTTACCATGATTAATTAAGTTCAAGTTCAAGAGCCAAGTTCAAGTTCAAATTTAGCGTGAACCAAAGTTTTAAAATCAGTATAAAAAAACGCCTTCCTGAATTTGACATCAAGAAGGCGTTTTGAATATTTTTATTTATTAAAAATTAATTCACAACATGGCTGTGCCTCCTGATGTCATTTCGACAACAGCAACAACAGCAACAGCAACACATTGTAAATTGATATTTCATTATTTTATAATTGAGCGATTTTAATTTACTTGACGGCTAAAGTCGTCAGTACGGTCATCTACGAAAAAAGCCTTTCCAATTTTTACATCAGAAAGGCTTTTTGCTTAATTTATATTTTGAAAATATACATACGCCGTCTGATGTTGTTATGAGTGATTCATACAACAACAACAGCAACAACAAATATGTACATTTAATTTCTTCATAGTGATGCAAAGCTATGTCTAATTTTTATACTATGCAAGTGTTTTTTTTATTCAAACAAATTTTCATAAATTCTAATGAACACATTATCAGATAGTTATGAGGATAAATCTTTTTATTTAAATGTGTTGGCTGTCTTTTCAGAGACATTTTTTCTTGCTGTATGGGGTATATTTATGATCATGCAGAGCGCACAGAGTTTGCAGAAGTTGGATGATTAGTCCTCTGCGAACTCTGTGTGAAAGAGTGTCAACTACTTTGATGAACTTGTCTGAAATCCAATATAAAATCATACTCATTTAACATTTTCTTATCATACTCATTTTAAAAAAAAGATTTGTACTTTTGAGAAATATAAATCTCTAAAGAGTGTGACACACATAAGTGGATTTATAATGTCAAAATGCTTCTTTGATTTAATAAATATAGATTGAGCGTGCTGTAATGACTGCTTTAGCTGTCAAGTGTAGCTTTAACTCAACATTCAATTACTTGAAAATCATTGCTTTGTGACAAATTACTGCCCACTTGGGGTGCGATTCGTTTTTGTACCCACTAATATTCTTGATTATCAATATTTTACGAATTTTAAATTAACCTAATAATAGTATATTTTAAAAAATAATAATATAGTTGTGTTTAGGGTGGAATATTTTTTCCGAATTTGGGCTAAAACTCGTCAGACATTTAAACTTTGTCGGAAAATATGAGTTCATCGGTAGATTTTGAAAATGTCAGACGAGTTTTAACCCAAATTCAAGCCCAATGTCGTCCATTATTGAATAAAAATTAAAAATGAGCATGGGTACAAAAACGAATCGCACCCGCCCACTTGACAGCTAAAGCAGTCATTACGGAGGCTCATGCTAATCTTGACTTTTTCTAATTTCATATTATAAGTCTATTAATGTGTGTCATACTCATCTTATCTGATTACGAAAAAAAATATCATGCCCGCATAGTTCAAGCAACTTAATTTATTTAAATCACATTGAAAAATATATTAATTTTTTAATGTAATTTACCTAAAAATTCAATACAAAATTATACTCCGCCAACATTTTCTCACCATTAAAAACCTGATAAAAATACCTTCAAAATAAGCTCAAAAAATCCTCTCTCAAATGCAAATTTCTATACTATTTTTTGTACTTTTGCAGGTCGAAAATTTAGATGTTATATTGTTGAATGGCTACATTATTAAGGACTTTTTACTTAAATAATAGCATAACTTATCAATAAAACAATATAACCATATAACAGTAAAACAATTAAATAAATACATGGCTTCGGAAGAGAAAATAATTGACATTAACATAGAGGACGAAATGAAATCGGCTTACATTGATTACTCAATGTCGGTCATTGTATCAAGGGCATTGCCTGATGCGCGGGATGGACTAAAACCCGTTCATCGTCGTGTATTATATGGTATGTCCGGTCTTGGATTGGTGTATAATAAAGCCCACAAAAAATCAGCCCGTATCGTAGGGGAGGTCTTGGGTAAATATCACCCACATGGCGACACTTCGGTCTATGATGCGATGGTGCGTATGGCGCAGCCTTGGTCGTTGCGTTATCCGTTGGTGGATGGGCAAGGGAACTTTGGTTCTATGGACGGTGACAACCCCGCCGCTATGCGTTACACAGAGGCGCGGATGCAGCGCATTACGGATGAGTTATTGTCGGACTTGGATAAAGAGACGGTGGACTTCAAACTCAACTTTGACGATACGCTCGAAGAACCAACCGTATTGCCTGCCAAATTACCGAATTTATTGCTCAACGGAGCATCGGGAATTGCAGTGGGAATGTCCACCGATATGTTGCCGCACAACCTCTCGGAAGTGATTGCCGGAACGATGGCATACATTGATAATGAGGACATTACGATAGAGGAATTAATGCAACACATTACCGCACCTGATTTTCCTACGGGCGGTATTATTTATGGTTATGAAGGCATCAAGCGTGGCTACGAAACCGGACTCGGTAGGGTAGTGCTACGTGCCAAAGTAGAGATAGAAGAACGCGGGAATGGCGGTGAACGCATCGTAGTAACGGAAGTGCCATATCAGGTCAATAAAGCGAATTTAATTCAAAAAATCGCGGACTTGGTCAATGAGAAAAAGATAGAAGGCATCAGTGCAGTCAATGACGAATCAGACCGTAAAGGTTTGCGGGTAGTCGTGGATGTGAAACGCGATGCAATGGCGAATGTCGTCCTATCGAAACTCTATAAATATACGCAACTTCAAAACACGCTTCGCATCGGTAATATTGCGCTCGTCAATGACCGACCTGTGGTGATGAACCTCAAAGATATGATTGCGGAGTTTGTCAAATTCCGCTTGCAGGTCATCGTGCGTCGTACACAGTACGAATTGCGTAAGGCATTGGAGCGCGGACACATCCTCGAAGGTCTATTGGTTGCCTTAGATTATCTCGACCAAGTGATTGATTTGATACGCAGCTCAAAGACCGGCGAAGAAGCAAGGGAAGCATTGATGCAAGCCAAATTCCTGACGGCAGCGGAAAAGAAAAGCGGTGCAGTCAAAATCAAATCCATCAGCGAATTGTTGGGCGAAGATTTTACACCAAACGACACTTTGAGTGAAGCACAAGCGAGAGCAATTCTCGATATGCGTTTGCAAAAACTCGTCGGTTTGGAGCGCGACAAGGTGAAAGCCGATTATGAGGAAATCCTCAAACGCATTCAATACCTTGAAGGTATATTGGGCGAAGAGCAACAGCGCAGAGACATCATCAAGGAAGAACTTACGGAAATCAATGAGCGATTTGGTGATGAACGCCGTACCGCTATCGAATATGCCGCCGGAGACATCAGCATCGAAGATATGATTGCCGATGAGGAAGTGGTGATTACCATTTCGCATTTGGGCTATATCAAACGTACACTCGCTAGCGAATACCGCACGCAGGGTAGGGGAGGGCGCGGCTCGAAAGGTTCTGCCACTCGTGATACCGACTACGTAGAACATATATTTTCCGCAACAGCGCATAATTATTTAATGTTTTTTACCGAGCAAGGACGCTGTTTTTGGTTGCGGGTTTATGAGATTCCTGAAGGTACAAAAACATCGAAAGGGCGTGTGTTGCAAAATATCATTCAGCTACCGAAAGAGGATAAAGTGAAGGCTTATGTAAAGGTAGAGGATTTGACGGATAAAGAATTTTTGGACAATCATTATATCATGTTTTGCACCCGTCAGGGCATTGTCAAAAAGACACCTTTAGAACAGTTCTCGCGCCCGCGTACCAATGGTATCAATGCCATTACGATACGCGAAGATGACCAACTGTTGGAAGCAATTTTGACCACCGGAACGAATGACATCATCATCGGTAAACGCAAAGGAAAAGCCATTCGATTCCCGGAAAGTAAAGTCCGCTCGATGGGGCGCACCGCAGCAGGTGTACGAGGTGTCAAACTTGCTGATGCTGACGATAGAGCGATTGGTATGGTCTCCGTCAATCCGGCAGAAAATCAGGATGAGACGCTCATATTTGTGGTCTCCGAAAATGGCTACGGCAAACGCTCGCGTCTTTCCGAATACAGAGAAACGAATCGCGGTGGTACAGGTATCAAAACACTGCAAGTGACTGATAAAACAGGTTTCCTTGTTGGTATCAAATCACCAAATGAAGAAGATGATTTGATGATTACCAATAAATCGGGTGTGATGATTCGCTTGAAAACAGAAAAAATCAGCATCATTGGTCGTGCTACACAAGGGGTGCGCTTGATTAATTTGCAAAAAGATGACCAAATCGCGGATATTGCTGTTATTCCTCATTCAGATGAAGAAGATACAGATGATGAGCATCTCGAAAATAGTGAAAATACAGCAGACGACTCAGAAGAGTAGTTGATTTAAAATTCCAAATAGCAAGTACCAAATCCCAATTTTGACGCGAATCGCATTATATTTTTCTTGGAATTTGATATTTGGAATTTGGAATTTTCGCAAGTAGAGTAGGGGAGAGGCGATTTAAATGTAAAATGTAAAATAATAAATGTAAAAGTGGTCGATAGGACGTAGTTTTTAATGTAAAATGTGAAAGTATTATTGTAAGTGTTTTTAATGGTATTAAAAAATATTTGTAAATTAAAAATACAATTTTTTGCATTAAGATGTTTTTTCATAATAATACTCTGATTTTAAATTAATTATAAATTAAAATATTTTGCGAATAAAAAATACAATTATTGTTTTATAAATAATTTAAAATTAAAATATAAAGATTAAATAAATAACTACGTCCTATCGACCACTTTTACATTTATTATTTTACATTTTAAATTTTAAATTTCAAAAAACATTTTACATTTATCTCAATATTATACCTTAATTTTAAATACCTTTTCTTACATTTTCACGTCTAAAGGTAAAATCCAACTAATAAAGGACGATTATAAATTCAGTCAGAACGTAGTCTGTGGTTTTATGGTCTATCGACTATCGACTGTTGACTATTTTAAAAAATCAATTTTAAACATGAAAAAGTCATTATTTTTTGTCATGCTTGCTGCGCTATTCATTAGTGTAGGCTGTGGTACTACTCAGAATGTAGGTACCAACTTGGGCGATGCTGCTACTAAAGCTGTTTCTAACATTGCACCTGCCAAAGAAGCGATGCAAGCCTTCAAAGCCGCCAAATCAGCATTTTCAAAATACACACAAGACCGCGCCGGAAATGCCGGTGAACTCACTAATGCCATCACGTCTATCGGTACAGCTATGTTGGACGAAGGCATCAAAGGCAAAGCAGCTGCATGGTTGCTCAAAGGTAATATCTTCAATGAGGTGATGAGTGACCAAACAGGTGTCTTCAGCGGGAAATACCCTGACGCAGTGGACCAAGCCTACGAAGCCTTCAAAATGGTTTCTTCGGTAGGTGGTGCTAAAAAAATGGAATTGACCGCAGCTACGGAAGCCTTCAAAAATATCTCTGCCGGGTTTAGTCAAAAAGGTGCGAATCTTTTCGGTGCGAAAGATTTTGCCGGAGCTGCAAAGGCGTTTATGAAAACCGTAACAATCAGCGAAGAAATGGGTATTGGTGATGACAACGAAGACCAGCGCAATGCCTTATATAATGCAGGGCTTGCTGCGATGAATGCCAATGATTACGGCATTGTCAAAATTGCTATGAGCAGATTGCTTGCAGCAGGAGAGCAGAAGCCAAATATTTTTGAAGGATTGTACAAAGCCTATAAAGGCGAAGACGAAGACAAAGCATTGGGCTTCCTTGCCAAAGGACGTGCGGCACATCCGCAAGATAACAGCTTGTTGACCACAGAAATCAACCATTACCTGCAAGCGGGTAAATTGGAAGTATTGGAAGATAAACTGATGATGGCGATAGAGCAAGACCCGAAAAATAAGACACTCTATTTGGTATCAGGCAGTATGTACGAAAAACTTTTCAATAATGCTTATGAAGCAAAAGACATGGCAGCAGCCGATGCGAGCTTTGCCAAAGCAGAGGAGTTTTACAACAAATCCATCGAAATGGACAGCAAATATTTCGACGCTATTTACAGTCTCGGTGCTTTGTATTTCAATAAGACGACACCGATGCGTAAGGAAATGAACGACCTGCCATTGAGCGAAACCGCACGTTATGATGCCCTGAAAGGGGAGGTGGCTTCATTGATGGATAAGGCTTTACCTTATTTTGAACAAGCTGATGGTATCAATAGTAAAGATTATAATACCATATTTGCATTGAAAGAAATTTATGCGCGTAAAGATGATTTAACAAAATCTAATGAGTACAAAACGCGCTTGGAAGCTTTGAGTAATAAATAATCGCTCTTTGTTCATAGAATAAAAATAAACGCATATAGGGCAGTCATTTTGTGGCTGCCCTATTTTTATGTGTATATTCCATTTAGACTTTGGACAAAGGGAATTGGGGAATTGGGGAATTAGGGAATTAGGAAATTAGGGAAACTCGTCTTTTTTAGATTTTTATAAAAAAAATAATGGTAGTGCTATAAATGTAATACCCTTACTTGCCTTGCATTTTGAAAATCTAACGATACCCCACAAGTTATTGGGCGGCTTACTCGACGGACATTTTTAAAATGTCAGGCGAGATGTACATGTATTTTTATTTAAAAATTAAATAGTTATAAAATATTGGGTGCAGGACAAATCTTTAATTTTAGTAAAAAAATGATTTAATGCGAGTTCTGTAATGACTGCTTTAGCTGTCAAGTATTTTTTTATTTAAATTTTTATAATTAATTTAAAATGAATTACTTATGTAATGTCTCTTGTTA
>CALIZI010000304.1 GCA_938028705.1 uncultured Saprospiraceae bacterium
AGCCTTCCCATAAGGATAATAATCAGTAGCCGACTGTACAGTGTACTCGACTTGCACAGCATCCACGCCCACATCTACATATAAATCAACGTGATACGTCACACGAGTATTGCCAAGGTGGTCGTAAAGATAATATATAAATTTCGGAATACCGTCAGGTTTTTTAATATCAGCTTTAAATTCAGCATCGGCAGGCGCAGTAAAGCCGGGCAACATACTCACTCTATCACCCGCTTCTAAAGTAGCATCAGATTGCACATTACCATCAGTACTCAACTTATCGGCAGCATAATGCGTACCGTCAGATATATTACCTGTAATAAACAACTTCTCCAAACCAACAGGCATCTCATGCTGCATACTCGCCACCCGTTCTTTACCATAAATATACCAATTTATATTATAATTATTATCAATGACAGCTAACTCGCGTCCTGTCGCGTCACGTAAGTAATACTCTTCTTTGAACACAACATCAACAGAATCCACCTTTTTATATATCCGCATATCATTTGCATCATATATATAGGTAGTAGTTTTTGTTGCCATATCAAGACGAGAAGGTAGATTGGCACGACCATATATGGTATTGTTCAGATTTTTCTTTTTATCTGAAATCATATTGCCATTTTGGTCATAGGTGTAGCGATTAGCACCTGATTCTACTTTGAGTAAGCGATTGGTGTTTGGCTGATAGACGTAATTATAATTTTGCTGTTGGACAGTATTATTTTATAATATATGTCTTTTTGGATTTTTAAATTGCCTATCTTGCCATAGGTGGGTAATGGAAGGGAAGATATGAAAAAGCCCGACACTCCCTACTCTATTGAGAGGAGGGTGAGTCGGGCTTGATAATACTTGAAAATTTAAATTAAATCATGAAGAAAATCATCTTCAATATCATTTAATAAATATGTTTCTTCTCCTTTTCTATACCAAAGTTCCAAACTTCCTTTATCCTCGCCACTTTCGATTACTCGTACACCGTCAAGAACACATAACATTCCAAAAAAAGTCATTTCGGAAGCCTCATTGATAATTTCTTTTAAATGTGCTTTTTGAATATCATTAAGTGAACTGTAAAACAAACTTAGTTCTTTTAACCTTTCAGGTGGCTTTCTTCCGGGTGGATCTATTAAGTTCTTTATAGTATCATTAACAGCTTGTTCATGTACTATTTTTCTTATTATTTCTACAAAATATTTTGATGTCATAATTTCTTTAAATATCTATTATTAATTAATTTAATCACCAATGTCAATCTATCTTTTGGAACATTAGTAAAATCTTTTAAACCTTGAATTTCCTCTTTTAGAAGATTTTCAATTGAAGAAAAATGCTTAGTGCGATTTTTTGTTAATAAAAAATGTTCTCTTGGTGAAATCGCTATACTTACTCCCTTTTCTATTTCATACGAATGGAGATGTTTTTTTGAATATAGCGGATCGATAACGTGCTGAATATCCATATTAGTCTTTTTTCTTATAAGCCTCTGGAAACTTATTTTTATTATAATTAATAACTTCTTGGACCTTATTATTGGGAACCCCTACACTTCTTAAGTCTTTAGCATCTTTGGCTAATTGGTCTCTTGCTGTTCCTGTATAAGTTCCCTTCTTAGTAGGTATTGTCTTATGATCACTTTTGGGAAGTGCAATAGTTGGTCCTGTCTTAGGGTCATACCCATCAATAACTTGTCCCGCAGGGTGTTTTTGTGGTACGTGGTGTAAATCTAAATCATCTTTAGGTGCAGACCTCTTTCGCAAATCATTATAGTCTCCAACATCATATTTTTCAACAGCTTTTTTAGTGCCAGTTGCTTTATTTAATGAATTCGCAGTACCTACGGAGTCACCAACCTTATCCGTAGTCTTAGCAAGCGTAAAGAGAGTACCTGCTGCTTTGAAGTATTTACCACCTGGAATAGCACTTAATACCCTATCACCACCTGATAGTTTTTCACCAGTAACAATGTCTTTTCCTGTAATAGCATCACCCAGTCCTTTGGCAAAACCTAATGGACTGAAATCTACGGCAAGTCCTACTATTCTTCTTCCTAAGCCTACTTTTTTAGGCGGATCTACGGGGTCTTTACCATCAGGATCAACTAGATTGACCGGATTACATAAAACATAACTGTAATCACTCCATGAAGCATAATCTGAAGCATTCGGGTCAAGCGAATTAAACCTAGCAACATCCGAATCATAAAACCTAGCCCCACGATAATCAAATCCACTCTCACTATCCCTTTCATGATACGTACTCTGATACCTTTCCTGACCATAAGACCGCAAAGCCTTCCCATACGGATAATAATCACTCGCAGATTCAACAATATAATCAATCTTCGTATTCGACTTAATATCAACGTGATACGTCACACGAGTATTGCCAAGATGGTCGTAAAGATAATATATGAAAAATGCCCGACACTCCCTACTCTGATGAAGAGGAGGGTGAGTCGGGCGGTTTTGGTACTAATAAGGCGGTATTAAGTTATAACCAAATTAAGCAATTTCCTTGATGCGTTCTCCATTGACTTTTAAAAAGTCTGGTTGCCAGTATTCTTGCATCAAATTTAATAATGCTATTTGATTGTCAGTTTTCTTATAATACTCTGAATATTCTCCTTCACGAGGTAAGTTGACAACACAACTATTTGGAATATTAGGATTATCTGGATAGCCACCCAAATCAAAACTTATAGCTGCACTATGCCCATCTTCTATATGTCCGGTCCATAGCGAAACTCTTGAGCCTAAATGGTGTCTCTCCCTCCAATTATTTTTAAATTTTTTATTAAAATAAATTTGAGAAATTTCCACCTTACACTCTAATGCTTCTTTTAAATTCTCAGCTTTTTCAAACCAATTCATAAATAATCCTTGGTTATGTTTTTTTAAAATCTGCATAAAATAATAAGCACGTTCTGCACAATCGACGACTGTTTTTTTCTCATCGCCCCATATAGCACTTACTGAATTAAAATTCTTTAGATTTTCCATAATTATTGTCTTGGTGAATGAATTAAATCTATACCCTGTATATTTTCTTTTTTTAGTAAATTTTGATAAGCATCCATAACACTTTTATTCTCAAAGTGCCATTCTATTTTACTTCCTTTAGCTGCATCTAATTGATTTCGCGCTTGATTGATAATTTGACCTTGCTTAGAAAAGAAATTTTTGAAATTACCACTATCATCTACAAAATTTTTCATTCCTGATTTAGCATCAAGCAAAGTACCATCTTTTGTCAATCCATCAAATTTTACACCATCCAATTTAAAACCCTCTGAAGCATCCATTCCTGAAATCTGTTTTTGATAACTTGCTGCAGCTTCGCTCATGTGCTCATTGGTTTTTATCCATTTCCCTGTTTGTAAAACATTTGAAACTTCACTAGCCACTCGCAATTCAGTAAGAAGAAATAATCCTAGTCCTCTTTCTAAATAATTTAACTCTTTCCCTGTGATGATATCTTCTCCGGTGAATGCTTCTGCAACCCCTTTTATATCACCAACAAGAGGAGCCATATTTGCGGTGGTTGCTGCATCTCCTTTTATCCCTTGCCATATTGCCTGTCCCCAAGGCATCCCTTGAGAACGATTATTATGAATTCGCTCAATTCTATTCAGTAAAGGTCCGAGACCTATGGGTGAAAGTGGAGGACCCGGAAATCTTCCATCAGGGTCAGTATAATATAAAGGATTTCCTAAAACATAATTATAATCGCTCCATGCCGGAAACTCTGCTGCTAGCGGATCAAGTGAATTAAACCGAGCTACATCCGCATCATAGAATCTTGCACCTCTGTAATCAAAACCACTCTCCACATCTCTCTCATGATACGTACTCTGATACCTTTCCTTACCGTAGCTACGCAAGGCTTTCCCATACGGATAATAATCACTCGCAGATTCAACAGTATAATCAATCTTCGTATTCGACTTAATATCAACGTGATACGTCACACGAGTATTGCCAAGGTGGTCGTAAAGATAATATATAAAATTCGGAATACCGTCCGGTTTCTTTATGTCTGCCTTAAATTCAGCATCGGCAGGCGCATTGAAGCCGGGCAACATACTAACCTTATCGCCAGCTTCTAAAATCGCATCAGATTGTACTGTACCATCGGTACTCAATCTATCAGGTGCATAATGCTTACCACCCGGAATATTACCAGTAATAAATAACTTCTCCAAACCAACAGGCATCTCGTGCTGCATACTCGCCACCCGTTCTTTTCCGTAAATATACCAATTAACATTATACGTATTATCAATGACAGCTAACTCGCGTCCTGTCGCATCTCTTAGATAATATTCCTCTTTGAGGATAGTATCCACAGAATCCACCTTTTTATATATCCGCATATCGTTTGCATCATATATATAGGTAGTGCTGTTTGTTGCCATATCAAGACGAGAAGGCAAATTAGCACGTCCATATATGGTATTGTTCAGATTTTTCTTGGTATCTGAAATCATATTGCCGTTTTCATCATAGGTGTATCTGTTCGCACCTGATTCTACTTTGAGTAAGCGATTGGTATTCGGCTGATAGACATAATTATAATTTTGCTGTTGGACGGCATTATTTTCTAATATATGTATTTTTATATTATTTAAATTGCCTATCTTGTCATAGGTGGGTAATGGAAGGGAAGATATGAAAAAGCCTCGCCAAATGGCGAGGCTTTGTCAGATTTAAATTGTTCCAGATTTATTCAATTTTTTCTATTACATCTCCTTCTATCTTATATTTTAATTTTTGACACTCTTTCTTTTCACCATAAACAGGAGATAAATGATAACACATAATAAACTCAAAGACACTTGCATCTCGCTCAATGCTGCGAAATCTTGGAGGAATATAAAATGTGTCTTTGGCATTCGCAGGAACCTCTACCAATATTCTTCTATAATTTTCTGCATAAGATGCTCCTAAACTCTTATTATCTTTATCATAAAAATATATCATATCTGGAGGATACATTAAAGAATCATAAAGAAATACTGGTATGTTTTGGTTATTGTAGACTTCAACAGCCATAAACTTACTTTTAGGACTATCAGTTCCTTCTAAAAGAGTAAATTTTATGAAATTAATGTTAAGTCCAGTTTCATAGTTGGTAAAACTAATATTATTATGCCCACAAGAATACACAATAGTTATCAAAAAGAAAATTATACTAACTCTCATATGTTTTATTTTAAATTATTTAATATGATTTGTAACAAAGTAGCCAGATAAATTTACGGGTTATCAGGTCTTTCTTCTCTACCTAAAAAATAATTATCACTACTTATTTGTGATTGGAAATGCAAGATAAGACATCGATGATTTTTTGCATCCGACACTCGTTCTTGTGGTCGTAATCTACTGGAACGCCCTTTAG
The DNA here is from genome assembly GCA_938028705.1 of uncultured Saprospiraceae bacterium. Lineage (GTDB taxonomy): Bacteria > Bacteroidota > Bacteroidia > Chitinophagales > Saprospiraceae > JAHDEO01. The sequence continues at coordinate 5,410 of CALIZI010000304.1, forward strand.
GCATATTTTTTAGTTTATCCATAGTTTCAGCAGATTGATTCAAATTAGGTTCATCCTCGTAATGTCCATATACAGCACTCGGATTAGCTTCATCTCCTGTAAGAGCCGTTGTAATATCCTCAAATGTTATCCAATCGTTATAGGCAACTGCCTGTATTAGCATTTGGTGCAGTATTTCGTGTGATACCTCGTAACTTGTAACATATGTTGGGGCGCTATCTGAAAATGTACGGGTAACCCACTCATAATTCACATATTGAACAGGTTTTATTGCATCCTCATCCTCGTCACGATATGCAAGGTTGAATGTATTATCAGGACGAGGGCGTGACTCACTCATGGAAGCAGAGGTAACACCATCTATAATTCCTACTCCATACTCTCCCCAACCTAAATCTTTTTCATAAGCCTCTACAGGACTTATAATGCTAATATCAACAGCTATCTCATTCTTGGTAAATATTTCGTAAACGTAATCCTTAATTAAGCTCATATTTAAACTCACTCTATCAGAAGTATAGTCAGTAAGATAAATTTTAAAAGGTTTAGGGTCTCTACCATTAGGGTCTATCAGATTAACCGGATTACAGAGAACATAACTGTAATCACTCCATGAAGCATAATCTGAAGCATTTGGGTCAAGCGAATTAAACCTCCCCACATCCGCATCATAAAACCGCGCCCCACGATAATCAAATCCACTCTCCAAATCCCTTTCATGATAAGTACTCTGATAACGTTCCTTGCCATAAGACCGCAATGCCTTCCCATACGGATAATAATCACTCGCAGATTCAACAGTATAATCAATTTGATTAGTCGCCTTAATTTCAACGCTATACGTCACGCGCGTATTGCCGAGATGGTCATAAAGATAATATATAAAATTTGGAATGCCGTCTGGTTTTTTAATGTCGGCTTTAAAGTCGGCATCGGCAGGCGCATTGAAGCCGGGCAACATACTCACTCTATCTCCGGCTTCTAAGGTTGCGTCAGACTGTACACTGCCGTCTGTCTGTATTGATTCCGCAGCGTAGTGTGTGCCATCAGGAATGTCAGAAGTAATAAACAACTTCTCCAAACCAACAGGCATCTCATGCTGCATACTTGCCACACGTTCTTTTCCATAAATATACCAATTTATATTATAATTATTATCAATGACAGCCAACTCGCGTCCGGTAGCGTCTCTTAGATAATATTCCTCTTTGAGGATAGTATCCACAGAATCCACCTTTTTATATATCCGCATATCATTTGCATCATATATATAGGTGACGGTGTCTGTACCCATGTCGAGACGAGAAGGTAGATTGGCACGACCATATATGGTATTGTTCAGATTTTTCTTGGTATCTGATACCATATTGCCGTTTTCATCATAAGTGTAGCTATTAGCACCTGATTCTACTTTGAGTAAGCGGTTGGTATTTGGCTGATAGACGTAGTTGTAGTTTTGCTGTTGGACAGCATTATTTTCTAATATATGTCTTTTTATACTTTTTAAATTGCCTATCTTGTCATACGTGTAGGTCACATCGCCTAAGTTGGCTTGCCCTGTCACCCCTGCAGCATTGGCAGCCCGAAGTCGATTGATGCCATCATAGGT
>CALIZI010000305.1 GCA_938028705.1 uncultured Saprospiraceae bacterium
AACTAATCACCAGTCACTAATCACTGCCTATGCTTCTGCGGGTTCGCTCGTTGTAATTTCGCGCTGATAGGAAACGGAATCTTGGTGGATGGCATCAAAAATTCCTTCTACCAATTTATCATTAAGTCCTTGATTTTGACCGGTTTCCATTCTAGTTCGCATCATTTCTTTCCATCTGCCAAGTTGGACGATAGGAATTTTATTATCTTGTTTGAATTGGGCGATTTGCTCGACGATTTCTTTCCTTTGTGTGAGTATATTTATCAGAGATTTGTCTAGTAAATCTATCTCTGTACGCCAGCTTTTTAGTTCATTGGACGCATCTGTTTTAGGAGCTTTGTCTCGATTAAGGAGACTGTCGAGCAGGTGAGCGAGGTCAACAGGCGTGACCTGCTGTGCGGCATCACTCCATGCATTATCAGGGTCGGTGTGAGACTCAATCATCAAGCCGCTAAAGCCAATATCCAAGCCTTTTTTGGAGATACTCCACAACAATTCGCGCTTGCCTCCGGTGTGGCTGGGGTCGCCGATAATTTCGATACCGGGAATGAGTTTTTTCAATTCCAATGCCAAACCCCAGTGTGGTGGATTGCGATATACATCCTTCTGTGCCAGGGTATTAAAACCTCTGTGAATGGCAGCGATGCGCGTAATTCCTGCGGCATATAGTCGCTTGATTGCGCCTGCCCAGAGTTTTACATCCGGATTAATCGGATTTTTGACCATAACGGGTACATCGTGGTATTTGAGCGCGTCGGCGATTTCTTGTACGGCGAACGGATTGACTGTCGTGCGCGCGCCTATCCACAGCACATCCACGCCATGCGCGAGTGCCGTGCGTACATGGTGTGCGTTGGCAACTTCGACGGTGACAGGCAAGCCCGTTTCGCGTTTTGCTTGTTGCATCCACGGCAAGCCTTCTTCGCCAATACCTTCAAAACTGCCCGGATTGGTACGGGGTTTCCAGATACCCGCGCGTAATACATGTGCGCCTGCTTGAGCTGCGCCGCGACAACTAGCTAGGGTTTGTTCCTCGGTTTCCGCGCTACACGGTCCGGCTATAATGAGGGGTTGGTCAGTGGGGAGATTCATGCCCCAATCTTTAATTTGTTTAATATCCATGATGTTAAGTTGAAGTTTAAGAATAAGTTTAAGTTTAAATGAGAAATTGAACTTGGCTCTTGTACTTGAACTTAATAACGGGCTGCAAAGATACGGTTATTTGTGAGAGTATAACAAATGTTGAGGGCAAAAAATTCCTTCTACGTCCAAAATCTCTCTCTCGCGTATGCAAATTAACCGTTAATCATTAAGCATTATTCATTATTCACGTTTTTTCTTCCATCCACAGGATTCCCCAACAGACCAATAAACCCACATAAAACCACCAAAGCGGCAACCGTCGCACTACATTCTTCTGCAAAGTTGGTTTTCGGAAATTTTCGGGCGATTTTTGGGTTTGATGTGTTTGATTAGCACGGATTTTTTGGGCAATTTGGAGGGCTTGCCAATCGCGAGTGGTGGCGTGTACGTATAGGTCTTGCGTATCGCGTGGGCGGCTGCGGGTGTGTAGCTTGTGCCAACCAATTTCTCGCAACCATGCGCGAGCTTGCCACTGTTCGGGATTGTAAGGGGCTTGGCTGAGGTAGAAGGTTGTTTTTTCTTTATTTGGGCTGGTGATTTCGCCGATTGGATGGGTGCTTGTGGTCGTGAGTTGGAGGTCGAGTGGCTGTGTGGCGAAGGCGAAATTGGCGTTTTTGAGCGTCCATTCGTCGCCTGTTTTTTTCGGGCGATTGACTGCGTTTAGGACTTCTGACCAAAAGCTATCATAGAGGTCTTTTTTGCCATCCAAGCGCATTTTGTAGCTTTGATTCGTGCGTAAAAGCACGATGCTGCCCTCGCCTTTTTTTGTGTATGCCGCCGCACCTTTCGCTATTATTTTTTCTTTTTTTGTAAATGAAAATTTTGATACGGGTAAATTGAAATTGTTTTTTGTATTATTTTGATTATCAGTAAATTCAATCGTTTTTTCTTGATTTTTTATTAATTCAAAATCCAAAAAAAATCGCTTTCGGCTACTTGCCAATTTTGAATTGAGTACCTCATCATCTCCCCAAATGATGCAGCCCATTCCGCGCCTTATTGCCCGTTGAATGTCGTCGAGTTCAGTTGAATTAAATTTCTCCAATGCGCCGATTGTGGTGATAAAAATATTCGTTTCGGCGAGTAGTTCGCGGGAGATTTCATTGAGTTTTACGGCATCTTGATTCACAAATTCTGTCCGAAACTTGCCGCGTGTAATCGTAGAACGCACCGCCACCCGATGCCCTTTGTCCGACAAGGCATTTTTCAGATTTTTTGATTCAAATGAAGGCGCGAGATTGATGATTACTACGTCCAATTTTTCTTTTGGCAATACAAAAACAGGGAAATGTTCGCGTTGGCGTTCTCGTCCGTTTTCGTCTTTTAGGACTAAGTGAAATAAATAGCGACCTTCTTTTTTTACAAGTTGTTTTAAATCAAAAAAATATGTTTGTGTTGCATTTATTTTCAGAGAATCAGTCGCGCCGCTTTGTCCTTCCAATACTAGCCAAAACGTAGAATCATTCGTGTGCTGATATTCACCTTGAATGTTGAATATTTCATCTTGTCGCACTATTTTTTGATAACCTATTTTCGTAATTCCTTCGGGAATGTCATTCAGTAAAAAAGTCGTTTTCAAGCTATCAAAAGCCGATAATTCGTAAGAAGAAATTCCATTACCCAGCACAAAAACTTCCTCCAATCGCGGTTCATTCCAAGCCAAATAAGAGGCATCAGGAATCTGCCTCACTTGCTTGTCAAAACCAATCAGCGCATCCGTCGAAAACAACTGAATATCAGGTATTTCTACCAATAAACTATCCACCACATCTCGTTCAAAATCAGTCGTCAGCAAAGCCGCTTTAAAGGCTTTTTCGCTGACCAATTGATACGGACGCAATCCGATAAATAACAAACACAACACCGCCAAAATCGTCATCAGAATACGTAGCCACAATCGCCGCCTATCCTTTCTCCGAATGACAAAAAATAACAAGACGATACACAAGACTACCGCAACTGCGAGCATGGTATCTCGTTGTGTTGCGTTGGTCAGGAATGATATGTCTTGTAGTGTGTTCAAGGTGACTCTGTACTGACGACTTTAGCCGTCAAGTGGCTTAGTACTCCCGCGACGGCTAAAGTCGTCGGTACGGTATCATTGTATTCGTTTCAGATACATTTTTGTCAGTTGATTTTGGGGATAAATGCGCTGTGTAGGTTCGTTATTTGTGTTGGGTAATATTCGTAGCAATTTTCCTTGAATATCCGATAAATAACTTTGCAAATACGCATTTTCAAGGTCATTTTCTGTCAATATTTTCAAAGCCCGTAACACACGAAAATAGCCCGTTTGCCCCTCCAATGCTAAGGCAGCGATTTCATTCCCTGCATCATTCAAAATGACCTTTTCGGAGCGATTTGGACGGCGGTTTTCTTGCTTCAATTGTTCTAAAATGTCAATCGCTTGTCGAGTTGATACAAAAGCATCTTTTGGCATATTATCTCTTAATAATGAGAGACTTATCGCATCATCTAATTCGCCGGACAGTCGCTTTTCTGCGACCTTAATTACCGGAGCATCGTAGCCGATACGCTCTACATATACGCGCGAGGCTTGCTGGACTTCTTTTATCAATTTCAGGGCAGCGTATTCGTGCGGCAATGCCTTTTCCGGTTCATTTAATCGCAACTGCAATTCGGCATCCCACATTTTCGACAAGGCGGCTCGTAATTTTCCCTGTGTCGTCTTATCAAAATAGGTCGCCTCCTCCAACAAATCGTGTGCGTGGATGTAAGGTTCGAGTGGGTATTCAGCTTGCCCGTCGTCCGTTGGCGGATGGTCGTGTGCGTGGTCGTGTTGATGTGAGTTGTTGAGTTGTTGAGTTGTCGAGTTGTCGTTTTCTCTGTGTTCGCAGTTTTCGTCGTGTTGGTGAGTTTCTTCACCTTCTTCATGGTCATGTCCTTCGTGATTTTCGTGGTCATGTTGGTGCGAGTTGTCGAGTTGTTGACTTGTTGAGTTGTCGGTTGCATCTTCGTGTTCATGCTCGGCATGGTCGTGATTTTCGTGGTCGGAGTGGTCGTGTTCTTCTTTTGTTTCTACACTGGCAACTGCGCCTATTACAGTTTCAAATTCTTCACCTAAAAACTTGCCATATCGCAGGCGTAAAATCTTTTGGTCGGCGGCAATTCCGTTGCTTGTTTCGTTAAATTCTTTTTCGGAGATTTTACCTCTTTGTGCGATGAGTTTTTCGGTATCAATAATGATTTGCCTTTGACTGCGAAAATAGGCGGGCATACGGTCAAGCGCGAGTGTGCCTTCCATTTCAAAATCAGCTTGAGTCGTATCGGCAAAGGCGATGATGTATTTGAAAGTTTTGGCGATTTGGGGCTTGGGTTGGCGGTTGTCGGTAGCTTCGATGTGGAGGTAGAGTTCGTCGCCGGGCTGCATTCCGAGTTGGTGAAGTTGTAGTTTATGTGTTAATTGATATGTCGTATTTTTTTGTGAGAAATTTTGATTGAAAAAGAGCGTATCATCACGAAATTTAACGGCTTCGCCTTCGCCTCTACTCAATGTGGCTATCATTCGCGCATCGCTGATGCCGTAGTCGTCTTTTACATTCGCAGTGAAAGAAACGGCTTGTAAGGTATCGTATAAATATTGGGCATAAGCCTCCAAATCTTCTACTTGAATATCGGGCGCGAAATCGGGTGTAGCTTCGAGTTTGTAGTAATCGCTTATTTTTGTATTGCCTTGTTTGTCAGTGTATTCGATGTGGTAAATAGCGTTTTCTTTCAGTGTAAATGAAGCGGTATAATTGCGACTATTTACCCTTTCCAATTTTATTTTTTTATCATTTTGAAAACGAATAAAGGCATTTTTTATTGAACCGGAAAAACGAAGCGACCACTTTAAATTGGAATTAACTGGGGCTTTCAGGCTCGGTAATTCGGCGGTAAATGACGACATTCGCGTGTATGACGGAGGTGTGGTGTGTAGTTTTATTTTTTGTAAAATAATTTCCTTGTAAATCGTTTTTTCAATAATAGAATCCTTAATAATTTTATTTTTTTCTGTTAAAATATTTTTCGTATAAAAATTATTATTTTGAATAAAATTATTTTTAAAATAAAAAATACTCGCGGCTGTTATGCTCATTAAAATAAGAGAAAAAAACGCTGTTCCTATTCGATGTGGAAATTTGATTTGGGATTTAATTTCTGTTAATGTGGAGTCAATTTTTTTACGTTGGATTTGGGCAAGACCAGATAAATTATTTTCATTTAAAAGGAGTAAATCAATGCTGTTTTCCAATTGAGGATAATTCAAGTTGAGGTATCGGGCGATATAATTTTCATTTATTTTGTGTAGATAATTTTTCTGTAAAAAAAACAATAAAACGAGTGCGAAAATTCCACAGGAAACTACTGCGATAAATTGGGTATTTTCATAAAAAAGATACATAAGCCCCGCGCCCATTATTCCAAAAAATAATGACCATAAAATAGCTTCTAATGCACGTAATGTGTGTAGGCGCATTAATAGCTGTTTGAGCGTATGGTGCGATGATTTTTTCACACCTTAAACATACGATTTTTTTCACCGCTAAGGAACTAAGGAACACTAAGAATGTATTAAATTTTTCTTTGTCGAAGATGACAGGCATTTTGAAAATGCCTGTCATCTCTTTAAATTACTTGCGCCAAATTAATAAAGATAGTAACAAAAATACACCACCAAACATCCAAAAAAGTTTCGGGGAAGGTATCGGCAAAGGGTCGGTTTGTCCGATTTGAATGAAGCCCGCCCAATAGTAAGGAGGGTTGTCGGGGTGGGCTTCGATGTAGGTGAGTTTGGCTTGGCGGAGGGCTTGGTCTTTGGGTGTGCCTTGCTTTAGGTTTTTGTAAAAATCCTGCATGATTTGGCTCGTAGAATTTTCGTTGACTGCCCACAGGCTGGTAACAAGACTCGGCACGCCCGCATAAGCAAATCCACGAGAAAGACTCATCACTCCTTCGCCTTTTTCTTGCTTGCCGAGTCCGGTTTCGCAAGCACTCAATACGGCGAGTTCGGCATCAAGACGGATAGCGTATAAATCTTTTAAATAAAGCGTATCTTGGTGAAATTCAATGAATGGTTCCGTAATTCCTGCCTGTGCATGGGTGGATAGATGCAGTATGTTGTGGCTAGGGGCTTGTTCGATAAAGTTTTGTTTGGAGGCTTGCTCATGGAACAAGGATTTGCCTTTATACAAGTCAGAAATAAAGGCAGTGCTTGCCTGACTTCCGCTTAATTCTTTACCCGCTTTTCCGCTAAAAACGGGTGCCATAGCCAAGAGTTCTGTATTGGTTTTTGAATGATTTTGCTGCTTGCTGAGGATGGTCGCGGAGTAGGCATAAGAGAAAGTATAGTCGTGAATGAGGTAGTCCAATGGTGATGTTTTAGGTGTAGAAATGAGTATTTCAAAAGGCAAATAAGCGAGTTCTTTATCGGGTACGATAATAAGGCGATTGATGTTTTCGGGAATGCGGAGTGGCGCGAAAATTTGTTGATATATATAGTGATTCGCTTGAGCAAATTCCTTCAATTGCGTGCCTGTGGTGTATTGTCTGTCGTCGAGTAAAGCGGTGATTTGTTGGGGTAAATTATCGCTTAATCGGGTGCGATGAAGGCGAATATCGTGTTTATCAATATAGACGCTATACAAAAATTCATCAGTCAAAAAATACTCTGCCAATGCGCTTGAATTGTCCAGAATTTCATCGCGAAGTTGTTGTAAATCAATAGGTTGAAACTTCTGCATGGCTGCGTAATAAGCCGGATAATCTTGCTCGATTTGGCGGTCAATGTTTTGAAGCTCTTGGTCAATTTGGATGATTTGTCCGTTCCATTCGGATGTGGGATTGTCGGATTCGTGTATGCGTTTTTGTAAGTCATTTCTTTTACCCACCAAATCGTAGCGACGGTCCAATAAGGTATCACTGATATTGCTAAATCCAAGAGCTTCTTTTTTCTTGATTTCTTCTAATAAAACATTGGCTTTGCTCATTTCCATATAGCGAAAAGCGGTTTCGGCGTATTGCGGGTCATTGGTTGTTTGGTAGAGTTGCCAAGCTAGGGCAGTGGCTCTTTCTTTGAAGGCAATGGCTTCTTTGTTGTGCAATAATTTAGCGCGTTCGCTGAATAATTGTTGTTGGAGTTGGCTTTGGACGGTGAAGGCGTAGTCGTAGGTTTGTTGGGCTAAGTGCAGGTAGCGACTTTCCTTGTTTTTTTGATAGACTTGTAGGGCAGCTTGGGCTTTGAGGTCGAGTACGCGGACGAGGTCTATATGGGAATAAATGTAAAGAGACTCATCGGGTTTGGGATTTTGAAAAATATCGTTATCACGGAAGTTATTGGTGAGGTTGATGATGGATTTTTGGTAGTAATTTAGGGCAACTTCGTGATTGTTTTGTGCTATTTCGAGGTCGCCGAAGTTTTCGTATGTTATCGCGTAAGAGAAATGGTAAGAGCGGTGATTTTGTATTTGTTGTTTGAGTTGGATGGTTTGATTGAGGTAGTCTTTTGCCTTAGTGAAATTTTTATCTTTTAAATAAACAAAAGCAAGATTATTGAGTGTTTTTGATAGTGCTATGGAGTCTTCTGTGAGTTCAACTGCTTTGAGGTAATATTTTGCAGCTTCATTATAATCTTCTTCTCCATATTCATAATTCAAAGCGAGTGTATGATAAATGTCTGTTAATAATATATTACCACTAAAACCTTCTACTTCTTTGCTTTTTTCAAGTGCTTCAAAACATTTTTCTTTGGCTAAATTAAAATATTTGGTATCATGATAAATATTTGCGAGAATATTTATTGTTCCGATTTCGCTTATTTTTTTATTTGCCTTACGAAACCATGTTATTGCCTCTTTAGCATCGTATATTGCTTTTTCAAATTCACCTTTATACATCATTACATCTGCACGTTTTTGAAAACATACACCAAGGCGATTGTAATTTTCAAGAGAGGTTTCTCCTTTAATTATCAATAAGTATCCGTCAATAGCTTTATTAAAATATTCTTCTGCTTTTTCAAGTTGATATAATTCTAATAAACAAGCACCTGCATTACGGTAAGTACGTGCCCAAAATTCTGTTCCTTTGGTATTGTCGTTTTTTTGAAGGCTTAAGTTTTTATCAAATGCCCTAAAAGCCTTTTCAAATTGATTATTTTTATATAAACCCACTGCATCCTCATGGAGACTGTCAATTACTGAAATACTGTGAGCGGCAGAAGCCCATATACAACAAAACAAGGTTAAAAGTAAGCGTAAAGTGTTCATTATAAAGTGGTTTTCGGTGGTGGAGAAAAATGAATGAATGTTGAATGAGAGAATGAATGAATCGTATATTATGATTCATTCAACATTCATTCACTGTGTTAAATCATTTAGCTAATATCATTTTTTGAGTACCAAAATAATCCCCTGTTTTTATGGTATAATAATACATACCAGAAGGAAGTTGAGAGCCATCAAATATGACCTTGTGTGTACCTGCTGTTTTGGTTTCATGATTAATGGGCATAGCAATTTGTCTGCCAGCTACATCAGAGATAATCAGGGTAATATCGCTATCTTCAGACAAGCTATATTCTATCGTGGTTTGGGTACTAAAAGGGTTAGGATAACTTCTCAGACTAATTTGTGGGATTAGCTGTTCTTCTTTATTATCCGGTTGCTCACAACCACTAATGGAGGCTAAAAAATAACTGCCTGGCTGTGCATGGAAGCCCGCATTCATTACTATACTGCCTCCTGCATAATAATGAACTTCTGCACCATTTTCTATAAGTCCGGTAGCTGTGATGGTGTTGGAAGCGGTTTTGAATATTATTTCACTATTGATATAAGGCTTATTGATAGTCAAGTCTGTGGGATCGGCTTTAGTACCTTCTTGTATGAGGTATCCTCTGTAAGTCCTGCCTCCACCTGTCACCAAAATAGTAGCTGACCTGCTATCGGCAGAGGTGTTTGCCTGATAGTCAATCTCTAATCTTATATCATCGTTTCCGCTTTCGTCCGATAGACTTAGCCAATTAGCATCTGTCGAAACCTCAAAGTCTATATCACTGTAGATACCAAAAGAGGTAGTGTCTGCCGCAGTACCTATACATTGGTCTTTGGGATTAATGATAATCGTATTTAAGTTATTAATGCCTACGGTCAGTACACGTCCTTTTTCTACGTAAGGTGTAAGCTTTGATTGGGTATCTAAACTATTCAGAAAATCACTTCTGAGTGTGGTGTAGTTCCTATCAGGGTTTTGTGTTTTTTCTATGCCCAATGCCAAAGCAACTAGTGGTGTACTAATAGAAGTGCCTGTAAAATGTGCATAACCGCCGCCCATCATAGGGCTAAAAACTCCCTCACCTTGTGCAGCTACCGTTACAGTTGTATCTCCATAACCTACATTGCCTGACAAATTATAGGTCGCATCTATTGAAGTTACGGTAATCATCGTATTGGATAAAACTTCATCTTTTGAAAATGAGGCGGGCCAATACTCATCCTTGTCCAAATCAATACTTTCATTACCAGCAGATACTACAAAAAGAACATCATTTTCACGTCCGTATTGTATAGTTTTTTGAAGTAAAGAGGATTTATACCCTGCATAACCTCCACTGATATTGATAATATCTGCACCATTGTCAATAGCATAATAGATGCCACACAGCATACGATACATCGTACCTTTTCCTTGATTATCGAAAGTTTTTATAGGCATCACTTTAATATCTATTCCTTCGGGAACATTGGCAGCAATCACCCCGCCTACGTGCGTACCATGTCCGTGGTCATCATTGATACTTTCATTATTATTGACAAAATCATAACCATGTGTATCATTTATATAACAATTTTGGTCTGTATCGTCTGGATTATTCCATACATTGTCAGTAATATCAGGATGTGCAGTATCCAGTCCGGTATCTAATACTCCAATGACAACACTTCCTTCTCCCAAAGATGATACAAAATTCACAGCAATCTGTTCTCCATTATTAGGTGCATGTAAAAGCCATTGATTGGTATTAGTATTTTGCCCACCATCAATATCTGCCGTAGTAGTACGTTTTTCACTTCCACCATCAATATCTGCCGTAGTAGTACGCTTCTCACTTCCACCATCAATATCTGCCGTAGTAGTACGCTTCTCACTTCCGCCGTCAATACCTAAGTTTTCTCTTACCATGTCCATGGCAGTATCATCGGGAAATTCCCATAAGTCCACCTCTACACTACATCCACAGGAATTGAGAATTGTTCCACCGTGGTTGGTGATGAGGTCATCTCTGATGTCGCTAATTTCGCTAATGGGTCTGTTTACTCCGTAGTCGAGTATAAGTTGTCTAGGGATTACAGGTGCGCCGCTCAAATCGTAGCCTTCTATCCGTACATAGATAGGTTGGGACTGAAATTCTATAAGAGGCGTAAGGGTTTCATCCTTGAAGAAATATCTGTAAATACCTATATCACTCATACCCATTGAAGGAAAAATATAGGTAGTATCATTGACTTGGTAATCCGTGAGGTAGTAGCCGTTTTTCATCCATCTCACACTTGGGTTATCATTAGGAATTGAAGGTTTTGGCGATATGGTCAGCGGGTCTCCTTCGGGTTTGGTATGAAACTGTGGATTGCCGTAATACTGTGGGGAATATTCGAATTCGCTCTCTATGGTATTATTATTTTCATCAAAATACGTTTCTATGTCTGTATGTGTAAATTGGTTGTGTTGTATATGAAATTTTTCTAATAAACTGATTTGGCTAAGATCAGGTACTGTGCCGCTAAGTTCATTATCATTTACATATAGCTGAGTAAGTGTGTTACAACCGGCGAAGTCAGGAATACTACCTGTGAGTTCATTATTAGCCACAGAAAAATAATCAAGTTTGCTAAGGTTTGTCACATCTGGAATTGTATCGCTTAGGGCATTATCACTTAAATTGAAATGAACGAGTTTAGTTAAATGATTAATATTAGGGATATTTCCAGTAAGTTCATTATCGGAAAGAAAGATATAAGCTAAGTCAAGTAAGTTATCCAAATTAGGGATAGTTCCGCTCAAAGCATTGTCCATTAAACCAATTAAATGCAGTTTAGATAAGTGGCTAAAATCAGGGATAGCACCCGTTAATTGATTATCAAAAAGAGATAATTTCTCCAAATTCGGTAGATTATCAAATTTTGGTATAGTACCGGTCAAATCATTTTTAGGTAGTAGAAGTGCTTTTAATTTGGGTAGTTGATTAAAGTTTGGAATGATACCACTCAATTCATTACGTTCTAATTCCAGCCAAGTCAACTCGGGCAAATTACTGAAATTAGGAATTTCGCCACTGAGGTCATTGTGCTTAATAGATATATGTTGCAAACCGGATAATCCATTAAAATCCGGAAGACTTCCACTTAAGTCATTATTGTCAAGCCAAAGCGCAACTAACTGTGGCAGATTAAAATCTGGAATACTGCCTGTTAATCCTTTTCCAGACAAGTCTATATACTTGATTGTCGTTCCATCGTCATTGAGGGTGATGCCATCCCAAGTGCTAACGGGTTCATCTAAATTCCAAGTGAACGTACAGCCGACCTTGCAACTGTTATTATAAAAATTGACCAACTCCTGTCGGTCACTTTCGTTGACTTGCGCCATAGCGAGGGTGGCACATACACAGGTGCATAATGTTAAAAATAGCTTAGTAATGTTGTAAGTTTTCATTATCAAATCATTTTTGGTTGTTTATAATAATGTCGTCAGCGTAAAGCCTGACCACATTGATTGTTTGAGTAGGTGGATATCGAATTGAAATGAAATAGTAGCCTTAATGTGTTATCAGATAGTTATTTTATGTTGGTTAAAAAGTTATAAATAGGTCGCGGCAGCACGAGACTGCCGCGACTTTGTGATAAGAATAAACTACATCACTAAGCTATCTTTTCTCAAACATGCTCTTAGGGAAAGCATGATTAGCTCAAAGTGATGGTAGTGAGCCGGGTTAGTGTATCAGTTAGTCAGCAAGTGGATTCAGTGCATCATTGGGGTTTTTAATAGCCTTTCACCAAGTAGTTCCTTTGGATGTCGAATTATTACCCACGATGTTCAGATTTTTTTTAAAAAAAGAAGGACAGACTATAAAAGCCTGCCCTCCGATTATACAACCACACTTTAAGTCTTTATGGATGAGATACCTATTTTACTGTGCTTTACAAGATTATTGGATAAATGTAGTTGATAATTGATAGTACAATATTCGGGATTATCGTAAAATTCAACAACTACAAAATATCTGATTTTCCGTTAAAAATATTTCAACTATATTATACTTTATATTTTTTAATTAAAACAAAATATTAATAATCAATAATTTATGAATTAAAAATATTTTTATTAAAAATAAAATTTCCGCATAAATAAAGCCATTTTTCCGAAATTTTTTGTGCTAAAAAAGGCAACATTATATGACCAGATAAAATCATCATTGAGATTATTTGCAGTTGATTGATTAGGAAGCGAGTCGTCGGTTTGTTTAGAGCATGTCTAAATGAGTATTTTTTTGATCAATTATCATGAATGGCATAAGGGTAGCCCTATAGTTTAAAAAGCAGGAGAGCAATATATCATTGCTCTCCCTGATTTCCACTTTAAAATTAAAAACGATGAAAACTTTACTATTTAATTAAAATCATTTTCTGTGTAGCGGTGTATTCACCTGCCTGAATGGTGTAATAGTACATTCCTGCAGCATGTTGATTGCCATCAAAAATGACTTGGTGTGTACCTGCTACGCTTGTTTCATGATTCATCAAGATTTCGACTTGCCTGCCCATAGCATCTGCAACAAATAGGGTAACATCACTATCTTGCGGTAATGTAAATTCTATTGTCGTTTGTCCGGTAAATGGATTGGGGTAGTTGCGGATAATGGGTTCGCTTTCTGCAATTTCCTCCTTTGGTGCTGTTGGTGTACAGTCATCAATAAAGGCATGGAACATAGAACTCGTGCCTGCTGTGGCAATGAATCCGGGTAGTAAGTGAACGAGATTACCAGCTTGGAAGGTTACATTATTTCCGGCAAGTACTTGTCCGTCAGATTCAATGTAGTCCGCCGCCTTATAGATGTTAGGACTAATAGTACCGGAGAGGTCAAGGAAGGGTTCACATTCATCCGCGCCGATAATGACCGTGTAATCTTCTATTTCTGCATCGATATTGTCATTATTGCCACAGGGGTCAGGTGGGTTACCTATGTACTCCTTCAAATGTATTCTCATGCGTGTTGCGCCATTAGGTGCATTAGCAGGTACGGTAAAGGTTTCCAAAATATAGTAATCAGATTGATTGACCTTGTGTATGACCAATTCGTCAGTATCATCAAAGTCTCCGTCTTGATTATAATCAATCCATACGCGCCAGTAGAACTTTGAATCAGCGTCAACCGGCTTGTAAGCATACAAAGTATGACTGCCAGATGGAGATAAATATGCAGGTGGCGTTGAGGTAAAGTCTCCATAACCTTCATTGCCGGAATCGTAGTCAATTTGTTCTAAATTCACATTGTAGATATATACGGTATTAGAGTTAGTCGGAACATTAGGTATACAGTAGTTGGCTGACGGTGGTGTCGTAGAGCCTTGGCATATACATCCATCTCCGATGATAAGGTCATTGGTAGTATTAGGATTACCATCGTCGCAAGGCGTTCCGGGGGTAGTCGGGATAGTTGCGTCATTGTCGTCGCAATCGTCTGCTGCACATACGCCGTCATTGTCTGTATCGGTACATGCGCTATCATCTGAGACATTAAAATCCCAAGCACCACGACCATAGGTTCCAAATCTTACAACATCCTCACTCTCAATGTATTCAACTGATGTATATCGCTGCATAGGTGCGCCGACACCTCGCATATCAAACCATTGGTTTTGAGCTATGACATATACGTAAGGACCAACTTCGGTGGCTGCAAAAAGGAGTGATTCGTCGGCATTGGCAGCCAATTCATGTACGAGTGTATTGGGTAAGCCATTGTTCATTGGCGTGAATGTCTGTCCGCCATTTGTGGATTTATACACTGCCGGATTGCTGTAACCACTACCGCCGTAATAGACCAAATTGGACGTGACATCGGATGCCAGAATGGTGGCACCATACAAATACCAATTGCCCGGACCTGCAAATGAACTTGTTTTTGACCATGTTCCACCCAAGTCATTGGAATAGAAAAAAGTACCGTCGTCCATAGCCACATATAGTCGGTTGGCATCCAGTGTGGAGGCTTCGATAGCTGAAATCTGACCATTATTATCAGCACTGGCTTTGAAGTTGAAAGTGCCTTGTGTGGCAGTGATACTTCCGCCGGCATAAGTCAGCGTAATCAGATAATTACCGTCTTCCTGAATTATATTACCGCTTGCGTCCGTAGTTGTATTTATATTACCACCACCAATATATATCGAATTGTCGGTAGGATCAGGCGTTTCTGCCGTAGGCAATAGCCAGTTATGGGAAGGCCTATCGTTTCCGGTCATTACCCACAAAGCATTGCTGTTTCCTGTACGCGGGTTGGCATAATGTCTCACTTCTCCGAAGACATATTGTGTCCAAAGGCTTTGTCCGTTATTAGAAAAAATCATGTGTCCGTAATCACCGGAAATCTGTTGTTCCCAATTTGCTATACTCGTACCCGCTGCCATATTGGTGCGCTGAAAGCCTTGGTCTTGTGTACCTGCGTACATATAATTGACATCAGCTTCACTCGTCACCACATCGTAGTATTGACTGACATTGAGATTTTGGAGCGCGATATTGGTATTTGTTACCATATTATCATACGAAATACTGATACCACCATGATTGGCAATTAAGGTAAATTCCGCCCCTGTGGGGTCGTAAAATGAACCGAAAGCCATTATGTCTGCGTGTAATTTATTGGTAACGTCATTATAATATTCCGCCCATCCATTCACCATTGTCCACGATGTGCCGCCATTAAAGCTACGATAAGAATTCACTGCACCTGCATACAACCTGTCCGGATCATCCAAGGATACCTCAATACCAACATCCCATGCACTTTCGGGTAGTGTACCCTGTAAAGTCCATGATGCACCGCTATTGGTAGATTTATAAATATCTTTACGGTCTGTGAGAGCGTAGAGCCTAAGGGTATTACCGGATTTATGTCCCTTGAGTTGATTGTCCACACCCGTTGGTAGATTTGTATTGGTGTTGAGTGTACTCACCGTTGCACCTGTTACCTCATATAGTGTAGTAGATCTATCTAAAATATATAATTCATCGGAATCGTGGGGTGACCACATAGAAGTTTGGCTACTATTCCCATTTATAAATGTATGTATTTGTGTGAAGTTAAGTCCTCTGTCTGTTGACCTAAACAACCACATTTGTGATCCCGATGGAGCCAAATAATAAACAGTATTATCACTCATGACATACATGGAGTGTGGGTTGCCCCAACTACTACTAAAACTAATTCCTGACGATTGCCAACTCACTCCCTCATTATCCGAATAATGGATAATTTTATCAATAGAAGCTAACAACCGCTTACCACCAGTTGCATTATCAATGACTTTTATGAAACGTGTGTCGAATTGCAAATCTTCGTTTTGTGGTGTCCAATTACTGCTCGTCCGGTCTCCTTTCCACACCGTACCTCCGGCGGAGATCAAGTATATTTTATCACTATCTACATCATAATCTACAGCCGTAATGCTACCTGATTGGTTGATGCTTCCCCGTTCAAACCATTCTCCCTCCAATGCACCATTTCCAAAAACTTCGGTAGTCATACTGGATTTGAGTTTCCGCAAACTTCGTTTTTCTTTGTATTGCTTTTTTCGGGTTTTGCTGTCTATTGCCCGCCAGTCTGTATCAGGAGCGGTGCGGTGCATCAGTTCAAAATATTGTTCTCGCCGATTGGCATTATCCTCGTCTTCGATTTGTCCGTCGAGAACGATAGTGCCGTCAGTAGGAATCGGGTGTTCAGGATTTATTGTTATATTTTGGCAGCAATAAAGTCCGAAACACAGACATATACCTGCCGCCAAAAGTGCTAATTTTATCGTATATTTCATTATCATGAATTTTATAGTGTTATCAAAATTGTTCCAGCCAGCTTTTTGAGTTTTGTTTTTAGTGAAAATGAAAATGAAATCACATTTAGCGTAAATCGAATTTAAATAAAAAGAATATTAAAATAAAATTAAACAATATTAGTTAGTGTTTTTTTGGTAATTTTAGCTTAACCCTGACAACACATATAAAATTAATTTCAAATCGAAAACAAAAATTAATTTTCTTGAAATTATTATAAAAAACTTTAAATCATCATTTTATAAAATGTTTTTCATTTAAATTGAAAAATAATTTTATTATTATTTTTATGTTTAATTTACATAAAATGTGAGCTTAAATTTAAAAAAAGTAATTTGAGGAGGATAATGTTCATTATCCTCCTCAGAAGATTAAAATGATAAAAACTCTATGGTTTGATTAAAATCATTTTCTGTGTACTGTTGTATTCGCCTGCTTGGAGGGTGTAATAATACATTCCGGCAGCATATTGATTGCCATCAAAAATGACTTGGTGTGTACCTGCTATGCTTGTTTGATGATTCATTAAGACAGCAACTTGCCTGCCCATAGCATCTGAAACAAACAAGGTGACGGCACTATCTTCGGGTAGTGTAAATTCTATCGTCGTTTGTCCGGTAAATGGATTCGGGTAGTTACGGATAGCGGGTTCGGTTTCTACAATTTCCTCTTTTGGTGCTGTTGGTGTACAGTCATCAATAAAGGCATGGAACATAGAACTTGTACCTGCTGTTGCGATGAAGCCGGGCTTTAAATGAACGAGGTTTCCGGCTTGGAAGCTTACAGTATTTCCGGCAGGTACTTGTCCAGTAGATTTGATGTAATCTTGCGCTTTGAATACATTTGTGTTGATGGTGCCGGATAGGTCGTAGAATGGTTGGCAATCATCCTCACCTATGGTGATGGCGTAGTCTTCTACGTCTCTTTCTTCCGTATCGCTGTTACCGCATGGAACTGGTACAGCACCTACCCAACGTTTTAAATATACTCGCATGCGCGTAGTTCCATTGAGTGCATTCGCGGGTACGGTTATGCTACCTGAGAAAATATTGTCGGATACTTGTGAGCCATATAAAGCGACTTCAGTATTATCATCAAAAACACCATCTTGATTGTAGTCTATCCATACTCTCCAATACATATCTGCATTATTATCTAATGCTTTGTAGAGGTTCAAGGTGTAAGTTTCTGAAGGTAGTATATTGCCGGGTGCTACATCTGTTGTGAAATCCCGATAGCCTCCGTCATTAACTGAACCGTTGCTGATTCCGCCACCTGCCAATACTACACCTGTAATGTAGTTATTAGTAGTAGTGGTAATGCTCGGTATGCAGTAATCCGAAGAACCGATAGGTGTACCTTGACAAGTACAGTTGGGCTGGATAATATCACTAGTAGTGTTCGGATTGCCGTCATCACATGCTGTACCGATTAAGTTATCATCAAAATTCGGACAGACATCATTCACATCACATACACCGTCGTTATCTGCGTCGGGGCAGGGAGTACCAATGATAACCGTATAGTCCTCAATTTCAGCATCAACATTATCATTATTACCACATGGTACAGGTATCCCCCCTGTCCATTGTTTCAAATGTACCCTCATTCGTGTTGTGCCATTTAGGGCATCTGTAGGTACCGTAAAGTTGTGTGTAATACTATTGTTTAATTCATTTGATTTATACATAATTGATTCTGTATCATCAAAAACGTTATTTTGATTGTAATCTATCCATGCTTTCCAGTAAGTACTCACGCCCGGAGTAGATGGTTTTTGAACAATTAATGTATGTGTACTAGATGGAAGCAAATTGGCTGCTACCCCTCCTGTATTTATATTTTGTGTAAAATCTGCGTAGCCTTCGTTACTTGAAGTATTATTAATTTGCTCTAACCTTACATTTGAAATGTGAATATTATTGGAGTTGATAGGCACATCCGGTGAGCAGTACATGGTAGGTATCATGTCATTAACATCGAAGAGAAACATTTGACCACCTGTTGAACTGCCTAAGTCAATATTTTTATAGGTAATATACTCATTGCCCGAATCATCAATGTATCTCACCGTCAATTGTCCGGGAGCGGAGTCTGCAACACCAGTGTCACTATTAGGAATACTTGCCCAGCTTCGTGTTCCATAAAAAGCACCATTAACGATTTGTAGAGGATTTTCGTCAGCAAAATCCTCATGGTCAATATAAATTTGCCCTCCATTTCCATTAATAACACCACCAAAAATACCATTGGTACTCAAGCTAGTACCTACTACACGATAATCCGTTCGGGTGGCACCACCAAAAGTCATTTCTACTTTATATAAACCAAGCGAGGTAGGCTCTCCCCAGTCAAGCGAATGAGGATTAGGGCTATCAAGAGCAAAACTTCCAAGTCTCAACCAAAACGTACCGTAACCATTAAGATGTGAAATTACCGGAGTAAAACTTTTTAGCAGTTGATTATTTGAATTATAAATTTTTCCGGTTCCCGATGTTCCATTTGCATAAGTGAAACTGCTAATAAGTGACGGGTCTCCCTCATAGTCCCAACCATTATCAAATGTTCGATAATAATGATAATAATCCAAAATAGAGGTGCCGGTATTGTATGTGTTAGTAAATATTTTTTCCCCTACGATAGTTTCACAAGCTAAAACCATTTGTTTATCAAGCCATTGTTGTGCAGGCAGACCTTCTATTGTAGGTGCTACGGTAGCTACAATATCTATAAGCAGTGCCTTGCTAACAGTCAAAGTGTGGTCAGCAGCTAGACGGCTATAGTATTCAATATTAAAATCTTTATAGAAAGTCGAATGTTCAACTTGAATTTTTTTGAGTGCTGCGGCAGCCGTATAATATCTGGTAGATGATAAGCCCCTATTGAGTACGTCAAAAGTACTAGTATAGAGCATTGTTCCCGTAGATAAAGCATTTTGATTTCTGTAATCATAATTCCATTCTGCTGCCGAGTTAAAAATCATAGTTTTGTTGAGTGCACTTGGATTACCGGATAAATCATGATCATTTGGATATAATCTAATGTATTCATTCATACAGTCATTCGCACCTGTTTCAGCAAAACCTTCTTCATATCCTGAATAAACACCATCGTAATTCCAATTTGTATCTACTGCAAGAACTGCATTATCTCTCCATGAATGTAACATTTCGTGTACAAACAGGTGAAATCTTCTTTGATTAAATATTTTGTCCTTATCAATCCAAATTTCATTCACTTGCTCTCGATACTGTTGAAAATTAAGTTTATTCACAATCTTAACATTGATAGAGCGTGCAGGTGGTCCGTAAATGTTATGAATAATGGGTTTGACTCTGTTGACAAAAGTAGTCAGAGTAGCCTCTTCGGTACTCGTGAAACCTTCAAAAGTATAAGTAATGTCATTATTTGGGTTGCCAATGTTGTCCCAACCAAATGATGTTGTAACAGGTGCTGACCAAGCACTATTAACTCCATTCTGAACAGTTTGCATATAGACCTTAAAGTCTTCTCCTATGTCTAATGTAAAACTACCATTAAACGTATTTTTGGTTAATTGGGGAGTAGTTGATGCCTCTACAACCATATAATGATAGTATCCATTATTCACATTATTATCATTATCCAGCAATGCAACATAAATACAATCGGCACACCCCGTGGGAGCATCCCATGATAGGCGGATATGATTAGGACTCTCTTTATCAAATGTTATATTTGTAGGTGCATCTATCATTGCTCCATTTTTTAGTTCTACCGAAGGTGGAGGTGGAGGTGGAGGTGGAGGTGTATCATCAACTACAGTATGATGATGTCCACCACATACATGTTTACGAAAATCATTAGAAAATTCCCCCGCAGATATTTCCGTCTTTTGTGCAAAAAGACACACACTCATCAGGAAAAATAGTAGGTTAGTAAATAATATATTTTTCATTTTATATGATTTTTTAATATTAAAAAATATTTGGGGTTAGTTGTCATTCCATTCACACATAGCCATACCAGCCCACCAACTCACAAGGAGTTGGTGGGTAGCATTATATAAAATAATTATTATATATAATTTAAATAGTGGAATGCGGAACGTAAAATTTATTTGACCAAGATCATTTTTTGAGTACCCGTATAATCACCCGCCTGAATGGTGTAATAATACACCCCGGCAGTATGTCTGATACCATCAAAAGTTACTTGGTGTGTACCACTTTGTGTTATCTCATTATTGATTAAGGTGGCAACCTGTCTGCCTGTTACATCAGAGATGAACAGCGTTACGGGGCTATCTTTTGGTAATGAGAAAGTAATCGTGGTTTGTCCGGTGAAGGGGTTAGGGTAATTGCGAATGGCAATTTGCTCTGTATCTATTTCTTGCTTTGGTGCTGTTGGTGTACAGTCATCTATCAAAGCATGAAATTTAGAACTCGCGCCGGCTGTCGCAGTAAAACCCGGCAGTAGGTGAACAAGGTTACCCGCTTGGAAAGTCACCGTATTGCCTACGGGAATTTGCCCGTCAGACTCAATGTAATCTTGCGCTCTAAACGTATTTGAATTAATAATACCGGATAACTCATAGAAGGGTTCGCAGCTATCTTCACCAATGACGATAGCGTAATCTTCTACATCTGCACGTACATTATCATCATTGCCACAGGAGGTAGGTGGATAACCAACATAATCTTTTAAATACACTCTCATGCGCGTTGTACCGTTGGGCGTACCTGCGGGTACAGTAAAACTTCTTGTGAGTGAATTATCAGATATGGGCCAATCACTTACAACCAATTCGGTATTATCATCAAAAACGCCGTCTTGATTATAATCAATCCATACTCTCCAATATTGATTTACATTATTGTTCAACAACTTGAACACAGTCAAAGAGTATGTATCGCCGGGTAGTATGTTAGCGGGAGCCACAGTTGTTGTGAAATCTCTGTATCCTCCGTCATTACCCGAACCATTATTGATTACTCCACTCAGCGTTACACCTGATATGTAATGGTTGGCATCTGAAGTGACATTGGGTATGCAATAATCTGAAGATGGTGGTATTGCTGTACCTTGACAAGTACATCCGTCATTTAAAATAACATCATCGGTCGTATTCGGATTGCCGTCGTTACAGCTTATACCGGGGGTGGTAGGAAGCGCAGCATTATTGTCATCACAATCATCTGCCGAACATACACCGTCATTGTCTGCATCTACATCATTGCCGCAGGGTGATGGTATGCTGCACGCAGATATGGCACCTCTATTAATCGTTTTTGAACACGTAGCATCATTTGAAAAATATGCAGTGACTGTGTAGGGCTGCCCGTTAGCAGGTACACGAACCGTAATCTCCGCAATACTTCTTCCTTCCGGTACAAGCATAGACGATGTTTCTATACCCGTTTGAACGTTGAGCATACCCGCTTCAGCCCATTTATAGTAAACTATAGCTTTTACACTTTCCCAATCATCATTAGGATTATTCGGTGTATTATTATCATTACATTGATTTATACCAAATGTATGAATGACTAAATCTGAAATATAACAATCGGGTATAGTCAGGTTATTGCACGCAGTCTCCAAGTAATTTCTATCCACATCAATGCTTTCTAACATGCGCGCTTTCTGTTGGGAAGAGAACGAATTAGTACAATCTCTATCCGAATAAGACATAATATTAGTCACGTCGGGATCGTAATCGCTCATGGTATATCCTGTTGGCAAACTCGGTATGCTACCTGCTATCGTAGGGTCATATAAGCAGTCATCGTCATTGACATAAATTGTATTGCCAGCAATTAATATCGGATCGGCAGGTGTATCATATAACTCATCACCGATGTTAGACATATCGGAAGCTGCGGTATATTCACCATCAGGAAGTTCGTAATCATGAGTATCGCTAAAAGGTTCACCGGAAGTAGTCGGTCCCTGATGTGTATGATACAAATTAAAATAATGCCCCACTTCATGTGCCAAAGTAGAACCATTAGTAGCATGAGAATTGCTCATAACTATCCAATCTTTTTTAAATCGATCTTTGTAAGCAGGAAATGATGCCCAGCCACCAACTGGAAAAATGGATACCCAGCCAGTAGGGTTAGGAACAAAGAATACATTGACGGCACCTTCTATATAACTACTTGCCATTACATATTCGCTGGTAATACCGGGAACTATGGCGTAGGAGACTTCTTCATAAAGATCATCATCATTGATATGATTGGTGACACAATGTTCAAAAAAAACATCCAAATCCGGGTCATCGAATTGGTCGTTTAATTGCTGTATGGAAGTAATAGCATCAGCATCCGAAAGTCCGCCCGTGCCATCCGTCTGTCGGATGATGTGGGCTACAATCGGAATATTTATTGTGACATTGCCAGCCTTCAAATTTGCTGCTTTGGCTCTGTACGCCTTACGCGCTTCTCGCGTGGCATTCATGTACTCCGTTTGAGCAGGCAACAATTCGGTACCACATCCTGCGTGTTGAGCATATACAGGAATAGTGCTGTATATCAATATGATAAAGATATTGTATAAAATTATTTTTTTCATAATGGAAAATTTTTAAACTAAAGGTCATCCAGTGAAGCTCACATTTTTATATAACAATCCCATTAAGACTATTTTTATAGATAGTTCTTTATCATTATTGTAAACAATGATTTGTATTGTATTATAAAAAATAAAGGGAAGTGACCGAGCGTTTTAATATGAACAAATATTTCCCTCACAAAGTGACTTTGCCACTTTGCGAGAGCTATATGTACATTTAAAAACTTGGAGTTAAGCTCGGTGTATAATCTTAACTGAATGACCTTTTTGTGGTTAAAATGAACTTGTGTGGGGCTAATACCACAAGTCCAATATATAGTGAACAAATAAACTATTTCTCCACCTTAGCTTTCAAAATTTTCATTTCTTTTTTCAACTCGTCGTTCTGTTTTTTCAAGTCAATCAAGTGAAGCATCATTTCTTCAATTTTGACTTGTTGTCTTTTAGCGACATCGCCCAATTGTAGCTCACTGCCCATAGCTTCTGCTGATTCAAAGCCTGATAAGTGACCGTTCTTTTCAATATATACCTCCTCTTCCTCAAGTGTAGGCAATTGGTAGTCATCATAAAATACATAATCACCCCAGTTGGCAAGTTCTACTTTTACTTCTTTGGAGCGGATGGTGCCGTTTACCTCAAGTTTGTTGCCGGGGGTTAGTGTACCGATGCCTACGTTCCCGTTGGATGTAATTTTCATTCTATTTATGTTACCGGTAGTTCTGAATATCAGTTCATTACCAGTCAAGTAAACTTTACCATCTGTCCATGGTATATGAGAGTTACCAGCATCACTGTGGGAGGCGATTCCACTTTCAGTACCTGAAGAAACGACAGTGAGTTTGCTGCCGGGACTAGTTGTTCCAACACCTACATTACCATTAGCAAGGATTCGCATCTTATCAGAATTATTCACTCTGAGACTTGTCCAGTCATTTTTCTTGGCAACAAATGTCCATCTATTATTCCCATCCATAAGTCCGAAGTACGTACCATTTCCTGTACCGACAACCTTTCCATACCTAATATTTTCTTTATCTTCTAATATTAATTGAGTATAATTGCTATGGTTACTTGTCCAAAAAAGTGCTGAACTATTATCTCCATACAATTTTTGATTGCGAAGATAAATATTCCCATCATTGGTCGTCAATTGGGCAAAGGAAGTACTTGCCATCAAGCAAGCAAATAAAAAAGTAAGGGTTAGGTTTAAATACATGTTATTTTTCATAATAAGTAAGTTTTTAGAATTAATAAAATAATTTTAGTGATGAATGTTTTTGGAAGGTTGGAAAATTATTGGTCAATCGATTGAGTTATTTTGCTTTTCAAGAAGGTAGTCTAGCTTTGTATGAAAATATTACCCACTATTTTGCGTTATTTTAAAATTAGCTTAAATTGCTTGAGATATTTTTCATACAAAAAATGCTTTTCACAAGGTAGTCCACTCAATAAAGAAAAGATTACCCACCCAACTTATTTTTTTTTAATCCTTTGATACAGTACCTTTGACTTGTATTCGTGAAAAGAACATAAAAAAATAACCATAAGTATTTTATAATCAATATATTGTGAAGTAAATTATAACCTTTTGAATCTACTTATTTTTTGAACAGACAACATGCAGAAATACGAAAATCAATATTACCTTGACGGCATAAAATCCGGCAATTCAAAAGTATTAGAAGATATCTATGCCGAATTTTTACCGCAAATTAAACGCATTGTCAGCAAAGACGGCGGTACAACGGAGGATGCCGAAGGCATCTTTAATATCTGCCTGACTTCCTTTTTCATTCGCCTTCAAAAATCTCCGATTGGTATGAGCAGTAATTTTCAGGCATACTTGATTACCGCTTGCAGAAACCAATGGAGAAAACAACTTCAAAAAAATACGCGGGAACGGGTAATAAAAAACGATTATATGGAACTACAAGGTGTAGAACAAATTTCCGATACAACATTATGGCAAGAACGCTGGGGTATGTATGAAGATAATTTTCAGAAGATTTCCGAAAATTGTCAACAAGTATTGTCCTTACACTTCAAAAAAACACCCGCAAAAGTAATTATGCAAAAGTTGGGTTATGCCAGCGAAAGCGTAGTTGCTCAACGAGTTTTTAAATGTAAAAAAAGTTTAATTGAGTTTATCAAAAAAGACTCGCGGTATTGATTTGAAAATTGGTTGATGTATAGGCAATCAAGTTCATCTCACTACGCAACTTGATTGACCGAACAACTGATTTTACTTATTCTTTAACCGTACTAAATTTATCAAGTATGTCCGACAAACAACCATACGCACTGATAGAAAATTACCTAAAAGGTGAACTCGACGGAGATGCCCTCAACGATTTTGAGCAGCAACTCGAAGCTTCACCCGACCTTGCACAAGAACTACAAATCCATCGTGAATTGTATAGCCATTTTAATGATGAAGTGCCTGATTATCAATTGGATAATGAAAAAAAGCAAGCATTAAAGGACTACGCACAGAGCGAAGAAGTCCGTGCATTTCAAGCAAAACTGGAATCGGCAAAACGAAATTTTCATAAAAAGGAAGTATCTGTAAAACCTACAAAAGTACGTTCATTGCGGTGGCTGTATGCTGTTGCAGCGAGTATTGCGTTGCTCGTCGGCGGGTATTTCCTTGTTCAGCAAAATAGTACGCTTCAATCCGGTGATTTGTATGCCGAAGTGGGAATACATGAGAAACTTTCCATCACCGAAATGAGTGAGAACGACGAGACACTTCAAGTCATAGAAAAGAATTTTAATCAAAAAAACTACGCCGAAGTGTTGAATGTATTGCCCGATTTTCTCAATACATTGCCTGATACAGATAAAAACTATTATAAGTTACTCCGCTCCAAAGGCATTGCTGAACTCGAAACCAATCAGTACGAAAAAGCCCTGCAAACTTTTGAGCGTTTGGCAAATAGCAATGCCTTAATCGCACCGCAAGGCAAGTGGTACGCTGTACTGACTTATCTTAAAAAAGGTGATACTCAAAAATTCAAAACTAATCTAGAGGAATATATCAAACAAGGCTACACTTATAAAAAAGACCAGGCACTCGAACTTCAAAAGAATGCTTCAATACGATAATGTTGCAATGTTTCAATGTCGTAGTGCGATAATGCTGTAATTCGATAATATTGGTAATGAGTGAACATTTTACAAAACTTATTCATTAATAAAGCATTACAACATTATTGCATTATCGCATTCAATCGAATGAAACACTTTTTACGTTCCTTATGGTTTTTTTATAGCGTTAGCACATTTTTTATAATGGTGACTATTTTCTTTCCGTTTTACCTGATAGCTTTTATTATTTTTGGAGAACGGGCAGTGCGTCCTTTGATATGGTTGAGCCATCGGGTGGTAGGACCTTTATCTTTGTCGCTGATGTTGATTTTCTTGAAAACGCATGGGCGAGAAAAGATTGACAACAAACAAACCTACGTTGTTGTCTGCAATCACCAATCGGCTATTGATGTCTTGTTATTTGCTGCCGGTCCGCTTTTTTTATTCAAATTTTTGGCTAAAAAAGAGATAGAAAAAATACCCCTTTTCGGATATATCGTCAATAAATTCTCCATCCTAATCAATCGAAGTAGCCCCGAATCCAGACAAGAAGGCGTGGAACGTATGAAGAAGGCTCTGCGCGAAGGTTTTTCTGTATTTATCGCCCCCGAAGGCACACGTCATTATGATAATAACGGCAATGACATGCTCGCCAAATTCTACGATGGCGCATTTCGTTTGGCTATCGAAACAGGCACTCCCCTACTCGTCCAAACCCTCGCACATTCCGGCAAACTCAATAATCCTAATCGTAAATATGATATGTCGCCCGGGCTAGTACATTGCTATTTTGACACGCCGATTGATACCACGAATATGACAATGGATGATATACCAACATTAAAAAAGCAGGTACGGGAAATGATGTTGAAATATTTGGTGTAGTGCCATGCCCCTTAAATAACTATCCACTAAAATTGTGTAATTTACGTTCTTCACTAACACCTTGTCCACTTTCTCCTTGCTCAAAACATTGTACTTGAGTATTTTTCAACAAAAAAGAAATTGCCGCAGGAGATGACCGATGAAGAACATGCGGAGTTTATGACTTGGAGTGGATGGAACAGTCAGTGAGCGAAGTCGAATTTTAAAAAATAAAACCATTCACATTTACCCTTTCAAAAACTTCTTCACACCCAATACTTCTTTATTCTTTGTAGAAAATAATTTTAAAAAATACGTTCCTGCGGCTAGCGTATAAATGTTGAGATTAAAGGTGTTGTTGCCTTTGTCCAAGTTTAATTCGCTGTGGCGAATCAGTCTGCCCGTAGCATCCAACAGTTGTACTTGGATGCTTTGGCTGGTCTCCGAATGCAGTTGACAATACAGCGTATATTGCGCCGGATTCGGATAGATATGTATGCCTTCAAAATCACCTTCCGGTGGCGTAGTATCGGTAGTGGTATGATAGTCGTCATTAATGATGCGTATGAGCGGATGTACAAAGTCTTGAAAATCAACGGCTTCAATAGTTGTTTCATCAGCATCCATCCAATCTACCAATAGCGTACCAAATACCTGTCGGTAATCCGTTTGTACAGTCAAATTGCCTGTATTATCAAGATTATTCAAATCCACATCGCCTAATACGCCGGGTTGCACCGCCTTGCCAAAGACCAACATAGGCGCAGCCGTTCCGTGGTCCGTACCATGATTGCTATTGGAATACGGACGACGACCAAACTCCGAAAATGTACAGGCTACAACGTCCTCCTCTTTGCCCGAAGCCGCCAAATCATCTATAAAAGCCTTGATAGCCGTACTCAAATGGTAGAGCAACGCAGCATGATAACCATAGGTGGTATTGCCTTGAATGGCTTGTGCATTATGCGTATCAAAACCATGTAAACGCACCAGATAAATTTTGGTTTGACAACCGCCATTGATAAGTCGGGCAACGGTTTGCAACTGCCATGCAAGCGGATTGACGACTATCTCAGGGGCAGTCGGTCCGGCATATTCCTGTACGCCTTGTGTCGGGTAAATCGCGTAATTTGCGCCTGCATTATGGCGCAATTCCAATTGGGCAGCATACTGATTGGCATTTTGATAAAGGTCGATGATATGGCGCAACTCATCGCCATAATAGTTGTCCGGAATTTCATTGGGCGCACCACCGCCTAAACCGGAAATGAGGGTATTAAAATTGGCAGGGTCATTATTAGCGAGTGCAGCAGCGATACCCTCTTCGCGATGAAAACCGAGCGATACCGTCATACCAATCTCCAAACCAAGTGGATCGGGCATATCCGCAGAGGGATAGTCTGTTGGATAATTCGGGTAAATATGATCTAAATAACGCCCCATCCAACCGGAGTTTTTGTACTCGTCGTAGTCACCGCCCATCATCCAAATATCGCGTCCGCGAAAATGTGATTTATTGACATTCTCGTAGCCCACCGATTGTATGATTCGCATTTTCCCTTCATCATATAGTGCTTTCAAAGCACTCATATCAGGGTGCAAACCAATGCGTTGATTGTGTGGCAAAGTGCTGTCCAATTCGATGTACCTTCTCGCGCCCGAATCAGGTATTGCAATATTTTGTCGCAAATCAAAATACCGCCCATACTGCGGAATCGGTACGAGCATATTCAAACCGTCATTACCACCATGCAATTCTATCAAGACCAATTTTCGATTGTCGAAAGGACCATTTAACTGACTCAATACGCCTTGTGCGCCAAAGGCTTTCATTTGCACACCATTCAACATGAAAGGTGCAACCACCGATGCCTGTGCTATATTTTTAATGAAATTCCGTCTTTTCATGTGTTCGTGATTCGTGGATTCGATACTCGTAATTCGCTACTCGTAACTCGCTACTTTCCATACAAAGGTATATATTTTTTTAGAATTTTTACAGGTGGGATTGGAAGGTGAAAAATAGCGTTGGTTTTTTAGGCATAAAAAAAGGAGAAAACCGTTGACCGATTTTCTCCTTTGTATTTTTTGTGTCTTGTCTTGAATTAGCCTTTTGCTTGTTTTCTCAATTTCTCTAATTTCTTTGCTTCTTTTTCACGTTTTTTAGCGGCTTTTTCTGCTTTTCTGGCAGCTTTCGCAGCTTTTTTCTCTGCCTTCAATTGCTTCTTTTTTGCTTTTTCGGCATCTTTTTCAGCTTTTAAGGCTTTTTGAGCTGTTTTTAAATCTGCTTTTTCTGCTTTCATTTCTGCCCTCTGTTTTTTGACTATCTCTTTAGTGCTTTGAGCAGAAACGGTCTGTGCAGACAAGCATAAGGCGAATATCGCCATGACGAAAAATTTAATACGTAATTTCATAATTTTTTTATTAAAAATTTAGTTAATCGGGTGTCTGATTTGTTGG
This sequence comes from uncultured Saprospiraceae bacterium, assembly GCA_938028705.1. GTDB lineage: Bacteria > Bacteroidota > Bacteroidia > Chitinophagales > Saprospiraceae > JAHDEO01. The sequence continues at coordinate 29,224 of CALIZI010000305.1, forward strand.
TTTATGGAGTTTATGAAGTGATTAGTTTATAGAGTTTATAGAGTGATTAGTTTATAAAGTTTATAGAGTGATTAGTTTATAAAGTTTATAGAGTGATTAGTTTATAAAGTTTATAGAGTGATTAGTTTATAGAGTGATGATTAACGAAGGTTTTGCGACATGCAAAACTGATAGGCTTTATAAACTCTATAAACTCAATAAACTACCCGATTACTTTCAAACTCAGGTCTTTGCTATGGTAGGAGTGGGTCAATGCACCTACGGAAATATAGTCAACTCCTGTCTCAGCTATTGGACGGACGGTTTGGAGATTGACACCGCCGGAAGCCTCTGTATTAAAGGTTTCACCAATCAATTCAACGGCTTCGCGTGTTGTTTTTAAATCAAAATTATCGAGCATGATCTGTGTTACAATTCCCTTGCCAACTTGCATGACTTCGCGTACCTCGTCAAGGTTGCGGGTTTCGATAGTGAAACCGAGTTGTAAGCCTTTTTGTGCTTGATAATCGCGTACACTTTGAATGGCTTGAGTGATACCTCCGCAAGCGTCAACGTGGTTGTCTTTCACCATAATCCAATCGTACAAACCAAAACGATAATTGGTCGCACCGCCTATACGTACCGCCCATTTTTCAAGGAAACGCAGCATCGGCGTAGTCTTGCGCGTATCGAGCAATACGGCTGATGTGCCTTCAATTTTATCCACAAATTGACGACTCAAAGTCGCTATACCACTCATGCGCTGCATGGCATTGAGCGAGAGGCGTTCTGCCATAAGCAAAGCACGCGAATTGCACTCCACCGTAAAGGCAATATCACCATATTTGGCGGCTGTACCATCGGGCATCATGAGCTGAAAGTTAGTGCTGTCATCTACAGTTTTGAAGATGCGCTCGGCAAGTGCTATGCCTGCAAGTACACATTCGGATTTGACCAACAAACGCGCCTTAGTACGTGCATCGGCAGGTATGCAAGCGAGTGAAGTATGGTCACCTTCCCCTACATCTTCCGCGAAAGAGCGTTTGATAAAATCATTGATTTGCAGGTCGGTGGGTTCTTGAATTAAGTGTTGCATGTTGTTAGTGTTGGAGTGTTGATGTGTTGATGTGTTGTGGTGTCAAAAGGCTTAAAACTTCAACACATCAACACATCAACACTCCAACACTCAAATAAAAAAAGACATCCTGCGGGATGCCTTTTTTATTCATCATTTTCAAAATTTTCTATTCTTCTTCGATGCCGAGTTCTTGAATGAGCAACCCATTATCGGTTTGTTTTGAGTAAAAACTGACGCGGTAGGTTTCGTCGTTAATTCGCATATCACCAATGCAGTAATATAATGCTTTGTTGTTGGTGCCTTTATGAACAAGTTTGAAAGATTTGGGAGGATATTCCACAAAAAACTTTTTCACTACCTGCTCGGCTTGCGATTTGCTGTAAATACCTTCGTCGTCGAGTACAATGAGTTCTACATTTTCATCAAAATATTCGGCGAGTGTGGCAGCATCTCCTGAACTCAATGCCTTCGCAATGACCGTAAAATCGGGCGTAGTTTGCGTAACAGGGGCGAGCATCAGTACGAAAAGGAGTATTTTCATTATTTAAATTTAAAATTTAATTTGTGATAATTCAGAGAAATGAACAACAATTAATTTATACGGTTCATCTTTTTTCTGACAAAATAATTTTCTTGTTCTATTCTGAATGTCAATTATCCTCTAAATTACTAATTCTATGCCAATTTTTGTAGTAAGTAGCGAGTAGCGAGTGAACGAGTAGCAAGTTATTTATTTTTTTTATATTAAAAATACTGTAAGTTAATTTTATTAAATTTTTGATAATTAATTTATTATAAAATATTTTTAATAAAATATAATTAAAAAAAATAATAAAACTCGCTATTCGCTATTTTAACTGCTTTATCCATTTTGAATGTCGAAAAGGATGTATCGGTACACGCGACAGGTCTTTATCCGGCGGCACAATGGCTTGTGAAGGATGTACACCCATAAATCTGACTTTAAAATCTGCGACTACTTGCGGGTTGCTAATACCCTGCTCTAAGGCTGCCGATTTGAGCCTACGGGCAAGGGGCGGAATCATATCAGGGTAGTATATAAGGTTGTTGTATTGTTTGGGCGAGAGCATTTTAGCGACTTCTACGGGATATTTTTCGCCGGTTTCATTTTTTATAAAAAAATCAATATCAGCTTCTTTCAACATGATTTTCATGCGCCATGCAAAGCGTTGTCCTTCGCCGGTCCAATCTACATGTCCGGGATAGAGCAAGTGCCGAAAAGGGAAAAGGAACTGAAAAACCAAATATGCTATGATAAGACGGTGGACGACTGACGGTGAACGACTGACGGATTCAGCGGTGGACTGTGAATTGTTGGCTATGGATTGTCTGCTAAAGAGTTTTGCAGGTGTATCGGGTTCGAGAAACAGGACGATAGTAGAGAGGAGTAGGAGCGGAAAAATACCAATTTCGCCGATGTTCCAGAATAGCCAAAAATTCAAAAAATTAAACCCGACCAATGCAATGATACCTATAATACGAGTACGCTTGTACCAAAGTAAAAAACCTACGGAAAGGTCAACAATAAGTCCGCCGTAAGAGAAAAATGCCGCGACTGCCGTACTTCGTAAAAAGGCTAATCCTGAGATGTCAGCTTTCATATTCAGAATATACTCCATCGGTTGGAAATGTACAAGCCAATAAGGGTTGAGTTTGTTGAGTCCGGCAATGAAAAAGACGATAACAATTTGGGCTTTGAGTATAAAGGTTTGCCAATTAGGAATATTGTATATTATTTTTTTTTTATTATTTTTGTTTCTGATGTTTTTTGCTAATGTTCCCCAAGCATCTCCTTTAACCAATAGTAACAACAAACAAATAAGACTGATTAGGTAATAATGATTATTAAAAAAGCCTTTGTCTATTAGCCACAAGTAGCTGAAACTTATCAAAAATATCAATATACCTAAGCGATATAAAAAACCAAGTGTAATGAGTGTGGATGCCAATAGCATTACCCACATCAGTGCGTGCATGAAAGGCGAGGGTAATGGCTCCACGAATTGAAAAAAGTAGTATTTAAAATGTATAATAGGTTCAATAACATGGTGTTGTACGAAATTTGTATGGATAAAATATGCAGTTTGTATGAACATCACCACACCAAATAGTATTCTGAATAATCCCAAAGAGGAAGGATGTACAGGTTTAGAGAAATAAGCTGCAATACGATGAAAAAATTGACCTTTTGATATATCCAAACTAAGATGTTTTATCTGTAAAAATGTGTCTCTATGTATAGTTGTACTTCAACTATTTCAAAGATACCAAAAAACTACACCACCATGCCTGATATTTTTTATGAATTGAATAAAGTACAAAAAAAACAACGAATCAATACCTTAATAAAGAGGATAGCTGTTCTCATATTTGTTTTGGTACAATTTCCTGTATTTTTCATGATACTCATTGGAAACGAAGCAAATATAGCCTTTGCCATAACGATGGAGTTTGCAATTACTATCAGTGTGATACTTATTTATTTTAAAAAGATAAGACTAGGTCTGTTCTTGTCATCACTGCTTTTTTATTTAATGTTTGCAATGATACCACATGTGTTTGTTACGTTTCATCTGGTGATCTTTCCCATTATGGGTACTTTTATATTCAATACTTATGCTTTTCAAGATAAACGGCTTAGATACTTCAATTTCATTGCAGTAATAGTAGTTTTGATTTCTTACGCTGTGGCACTTTATGCTTATCACGATATGTTTCTTAGATTTATTGTTGATGTATTAGTTGGAATGACCAGTTTTACTACAATCTGTATTGTCATTAATTACTTTAAAAAAGATGTTGAAAAATACGAACAAAAACTCCAAGAAGCCAATAATTTTTTAACACAAATTACCGACCTCAATCCGCATTTCATTTATGCTAAAGACAAAGGAAATCGCTTCACTTTCGTCAACAATACCATAGCGGTATTTCATGGTTGTTCTCCTAATGAAATGATAGGGAGAAACGTGAAAGAGTTTTATGAAAAAAGTGAAGTGATGACAAGTGATGATACAGATACTGCCAAGATAGGCGAAGAGCATTACTTAGTGACACTCACAGACCAAAATAACCAAAGCACTTATGTTGAATTGACCCAAACACCTATGTTCGATAAAAACAATAAAATGATTGGTATGCTTGGCGTGGGAATAGACATAACGGCGAGTCGGCGAGCCGAGAGGGCTTTACAAATAAGTGAGCAACGCTATCGGAAATTGTATGAAAATCATCAGATGGGGATTGTTTCTGCAAGAAAGGGAAAATTCAGTACAGTTAATGATACATTTTGTACAATGACAGGCTATACAAGAGCCGAAATCATAGGACAAAATATCAAAGGTATTATGCACCCTGATGACTATGAAGCTACTTTAGATAAAACAGAAAAAGTAGATACGGGAAAGTCCAAAGGAGACGTTTTTGAACATCGTTTTATTCGTAAAGACGGTACTATCGGATATGCTTTGCTACACCACCAGTTGCTTGGTATTGAAGGAGAACCCCTTGAAGCTATGGGAACGCTTACTGATATTTCTCTGATTCTAAGAAATTAGGGGGCAATTCAGAATTTTAAAAAAAAATAGGGAACTTGTTGTATGCAAACAAACGAAGTTCCCGTCGAGAAAAAATCTCGACATAAAAGTAAAGAATTATTATCGAATGCCAATAGA
>CALIZI010000306.1 GCA_938028705.1 uncultured Saprospiraceae bacterium
CTAAGTGACAACTCTTTAAGAAATGGGCTATCAACGCAAGGTCTCCAAGCTGTTCGCTTTGTATTTGCATCCGTTTTTGTCAAAGAACTTCAATATCGAGCAGAACTCGAAAAAATTTAACAGAAATGTGAGTTTTACATTATTATAATTTTAAAATAAAAGTGTCAACCGCTTTTCTAAACATGCCAAAAACGGATTAAAATCAATATAACATGAAAAATCGAAAAATCACACTAAGTGAAAAAGAGATACCCGAAAAATGGTACAACATCATTGCGGATATGCCCAATAAACCGCTTCCGCCATTGCACCCTGGCACAAAAGAACCTATTGGTCCTGATGCTTTGGCTCCCTTATTTCCAATGGAGTTGATAAAGCAAGAAGTAAGTACGGAGAAATGGGTGGATATTCCTGATGAAGTCAGAAATATTTATTCGATGTGGCGACCTACTCCACTTTACAGGGCGTATGGACTTGAAAAAGCATTGGACACGCCCGCAAAGATTTTTTATAAATACGAAGGTGTTAGTCCTTCCGGTTCACACAAACCCAATACGGCTGTTGCTCAGGCATACTATAATAAGCAGGAAGGAATAAAGCGAATCACAACGGAAACCGGTGCAGGACAATGGGGAAGTGCCTTGGCTTTTGCTTGTAATCATTTTGGTATTGAATGTGAAGTGTATATGGTAAAACTATCATATCATCACAAACCTTACAGGAAAATCATGATGAATACTTGGGGCGCAAAGGTTTTTCCATCGCCTTCAGAAGCCACCGAAGCAGGTAGGAAGATATTGGCGGCAGACCCAAATACAACAGGTTCTTTAGGGATTGCCATTTCAGAAGCCGTTGAAAGAGCAGCCACCAATGACGATACCAAATACGCCTTGGGGTCTGTACTCAATCATGTCAAATTACACCAGACCGTCATCGGACAAGAAGCGGTCATACAAATGCAAAAAGCAGGTGAAATGCCCGATATTGTCATTGCTCCCTTTGGTGGAGGTTCTAATTTTGCGGGCTTGGCATTTCCTTTCCTTCGGCTCAATTTTGATGAAGGTCGAAGCATCCGCTGTATAGCAAGTGAACCTACCTCTTGCCCGAAGTTGACCAGAGGTGTATTCCGATATGATTTTGGCGATACCGTAGGCATGACACCCCTGCTGCCTATGTACACTTTAGGACATAATTTTGTTCCCGCTCCCATCCACGCAGGCGGATTAAGGTATCATGGAGCAGGCGTTATCGTCAGTCAATTGCTGAAAGATAAATTGATTGAAGCAGTAGCCCATGACAATATTGAGGTTTTTGAAGCAGGTATCACCTTTGCCAGAACCGAAGGCATCATTGCCGCCCCCGAAGCTACGCATGGTATAGCCACAGCGATTGCAGAAGCAGAGAAATGTAAAGAAGAAGGTGTTTCCAGAACTATTTTATTCAATCTGTGCGGACATGGAAATTTTGATATGAAAGCCTACGAAGATTATTTTGCAGGTAGTATTGTCAAACACGAATTGACCTCAGAAGAAATCCGGGCTTCTCTCGCAGCATTGGATACGCCTGAAATAAATTAATTTGGGCTTAGTGATTGGTTAGTTATGGACTTTGCATAGTGAAAAAGGTCTTGATATGTACTAACTAATAACCAATTAACTAATCACTAATAACACCAAATTAATTTAATAATATCATGTTTAATTTTTATTTAATATATAAAAATATTTCAGTTTAAATTATTTGTCAATTCATTAATCATTAACCATTTACCGTTCATCATTAAAATGACATTAACATTAGGCTTTTCTCCCTGTCCGAACGATACCTTTATATTCGATGCCATGATACATAAAAAAATCGACACCGAAGGGCTTGATTTTGAAGTCATTATGGCAGATGTGGAAGTCTTGAATAAAAAAGCTATGCAAGGTGATATTCATATTAGCAAATTGAGTTATCATGCTTACGCTTACCTGACGCATCAATATGTACTACTCAATTCGGGTAGTGCTTTGGGGAATAATTGCGGACCCTTACTTATCGCCAAAAAACAATATACACCTCAAGAAATTCCAAAACTCAATATCGCTATTCCCGGCAAATATACTACTGCCAATTTCCTTCTGACCTACGCTTACCCCAATCTAAACACACCTAAGGAAATGTTGTTTTCGGACATCGAAAATGCTGTACTACATGAAGAAACGGAGGCAGGATTAATCATCCATGAAAATCGCTTTACATACACCCAAAAAGGCTTGGTCAAACTCATAGATTTGGGTGAATATTGGGAAACACAAACCGGATTTCCGATACCGCTGGGTGGTATTGTCATTCACAGAAATATCCCTGTGGAAGTCCAACAAAAAGTAGATAGAACTTTACGAAGAAGTGTCGAATTTGCCCTAAATCAACCTGAACAAACCATGAGTTTTGTACGCCAACATGCACAAGAAATGGACGAAGCGGTGATGATGCAACACATTCAACTTTATGTCAATGACTTCACTGTGAATTTAGGCACAAAAGGACGGCAAGCCATTCGTCACGTCTATGATAAAGCCGCTGAATTAGGTATTGTAAATATTAGTAATACGGATATTTTTGTAAAGTAATATACATTACGGATATTTTTTATTATTAAAATTATTAAAATATTCATGACTTTGCAAAGCATATACGCCCATAGCAATAAGGACACCACATATTGCTCCCGCATATATGTCCATCAGGAAATGTTGTGTTAAGACAACTCTGGAAATACCAACCAATAAAGCGATGACGAGCAAGGGCAGTCCCCATTTTTTTTGTTGTAATAAAAACGCGACCAAAGCATATAAAGCAAATGCAGAAAGGGTATGCCCCGAAGGAAAACTACTTGTGGGGCTGACATTGGTATCAATGTAAGGGATGTAGCTAATCATCTCCAATTCATTTTGCAACCAATACACATAGCCCGGACGCGGCATCGCAAAAAGAGTTTTCAGTGCAAGACTAATCACAAGATTCACTGCACCCAATACAATAATCGTCACACCATATCGGATTTTTATCCGCAAAAAAGCTAAGGTAATGATGCCGTAAGCAAGAGGTTCGCCCAATTGCGTGATATATACAAAAATACGGTCAATCACAGGCTTGCGCTCGGTAGCAAAGTACAGCACAAAAGTTCCTTTTTCGACAGTGAACAGCAAATATGCGCCGACCATTAAAGCGAGAGCAAAGGGAATAAAGAAATATAAATTCTTTTTAATCAATTTTTTTTATATTATTTGTTGGAAGTTTTTTAAATAATTCCGAATATTGTATTATACGTCATTCAAAGCCGCAAAGTGTCGGCTAAATGTATGAATATTACACTTTTTATTAATCATCAAAACGCAATTAAAATGAGATTACTGGTATTTTTAACCGCTTTATGCTTCATGACCACCTTAAATGCACAAACAGAACAAGCCGAACTTATGGTTAAACGAGGTTTTTTCTCACCTGTATTTTATATCAATGGTGAAAAAACGGATAGAGACAAGTTTGTTTCAAAAATCAGATCAAATGAAGAAGCACACAGGCTATTTCACAAAGGGATAGCAAGAAAAACAATTGGTTGTACGGTTTCTGTTTTGGGTGCAGTCGTCGCAGGAGTTGAACAAGGAAGAAGGTCAGAATATAAAAAATCTGACAGAGAGATACCTACTTCGGGTACTCAAAATGCCAAACTTTATGGAGGGTGGCTTGCCTTGATAGGTGGTGTTGCTACATATTATACCGCTATTTCATGGCAACAAAGAGCCGCAGAAATTTATAATGGACAACCTTCCACTTCTCTGCATTTAGGACCAACTAATCATGGTATAGGGTTTACTTTGAAATTTTAATTTTTATTCAGAGAAGTAGGGCTAATTTGTTTATTATTTATAATAAAAAATTTATATTTAAATAAAATTATTTATATAATAAATAAATTAGCCTGATTAACTGATACACCAATCAGCCACTCATCATTTTATTCAATAGTTTCTGTATAGGTCCGAGGTAGGTTTCTAGGTTCAATACTTTAGAATCCCGCATTGCCTGACGGGTAAGGATAAAACCTATCGGCGTAAGAATCAGACAAGGCAGCCACATACCAACCCATGCACTGATAGCCATGATTTTTGCCGATTTTTCCCCCATAATCATCAGCATAATAAAGAATACAAAAAAGATAATGGCAATAAGAATGGGCCAACCAAAACCACCTTTGCGGACTATCGCGCCCATAGGCGCACCAATGAACAAAAACATCAGACAGGCATACGCCATACTATATTTCCGGTGCCACTCTATGGCGTGACGCGCAATGGACTGGTCTATTTTCGGAAGGTCTTTGATGGTTGTTTGTGCATAGTTTTTTACGTTACGAGCAAGGGTCAGGGCGCGGTTGGTGAAACGTCCTTTATCACCATCTCTAAAGAGGTCTATCAGTGCAACTATGGTTGGTGTTTTACAACTGTCTTGCAGCAATTCGTGTACTTGTTCTTGTACCACTTGCTGTACGCTGTCCGGTCGGCGACTGATGAAAAAATAAGGTTCTGTATTTTTAACCAGTTGTTGGGCGCGTTTGTCTTTTCGTTTTCCTAATGAATCCAAAGCACTATTCAACTGACTGGTATTCAGCATACTATGATGACTTTTGAATTGTTCGATATTGGTCTGATTGAGGTCAAATTCACTGAGGTCAAATATTTTTTCCCACTCTTTGAAGCGAATATGCAGATGTTCGTAATTGTCTGATTTTTCGCGGTTATTAGCTTTGAGTTCTTGGTATTGTTCGCCTTCGTAGAGTTTCAAGACCAAAAATTCTTTGTCTTTAGTCGCATACATTTCGCCTTTATCTGCATGGATTTGATTGACATTTCCTCTGTTTTCGGTATGGTCATAAATCAGCACATCGACAAGTTCCTCACCGTCATTTCTTTTCTCGGCTACCCGAATAATCGTTCCGCCAAAATCATCATTGAATATCCCCGTATCCAAATCAAAAGCCGGTTTTTGTTTGCGAATATCATATAAGCGAGATTTAAATTTGAGGTTGGAATATGGAATCAAATAATCGGATGCCAGAAAAGATCCGACACTAATCAGCGCAGTCAAAAATACCAAAGGTAACATCACACGCAACAAAGGAACCCCGGCTGATTTGAGGCTTGCCAATTCGTAGCGTTCCCCCAAATTGCCCATGACCATGACCGACGATATTAGCACCGCAATCGGTAATGCCATTGGAATGAGTGAGGTCGAAAGGTAAAATAATAATTCAAGAATCACCGACACCTCCAAGCCCTTCCCCACAATATCGTCAATATATTTCCACAAAAACTGCATAATCAACACAAACAACGCAATAAAAAACGTCATTATAAATGGCGGTACAAAACTCGTGATGATTAATTTATCCAGTTTTTTCATGTAAGAATGCAGTAATGCTTAAATACGATAATGTTATAATGTATAAAATGTGGTAATGTTTTCATATTGTAGCATTGACGCATTGCCACATTATAGCATTAAAAAATCAAAGGTAAGGTTTTATTAAATAGTTTTCAGTTATTCAAATGTTAATTGTGTTTAGTTGATAGTTCATGGTTCATGGTTCATAGGCAGACGCAAGAATGAACTATCAACTATCAACTATCAACCATGAACTATCAACTATCAACTAAACCAACTCCAAAAAATTGAGCAAAATGCGTTCTCCGACACTCGCCGATTTTTCGGGATGAAACTGTGTCGCATAAAAATTATCTTTATTCATAGCTGCACTAAAAGGTACAATATAATCGCAAGAAGCAATGGTTTCCGTACTGATTTCGGCATAATAACTATGAACATAATATACGTCATCATCAAGTGTAATGCCTTTTAAAAGAGGACTTTCTATTGTTTTAAAATTATTCCAACCAATATGTGGCACTTTACCCTTTGGCGGAAATTTTTTAACCATTGCATCGAAGATACCCAAACAAGGTGTGTCCGCTTCTTCGCTGTATCGGCACATCAATTGTAAGCCAAGACAGATGCCAAGTGTCGGCTTTTTTATGGAACAAATAAGGTCATCAAGACCACGCTCGGTCAAATATTTCATCGCCGAACTCGCCTCTCCGACACCCGGAAAAATGACCTTATCGGCTTGCAAGATTTCGCTTTCTTTATCGGTAATCACGCCCTCGTAACCCAAGCGTGTCAGGGCATTTTGTACTGAGCGAATATTGCCCGCATTGTATTTGATAATGGCTATCATACTCAATTTTTTGTGTTCTTTTCGTTAATTCGACTTTGTGTTCTTGGTGTGCTTTGTGGTTCAATTCATTCAAATCACAAGGTTCCTTTTGTGCTGGGAATAGTGTAATTATCCGTCTGCGCGACTGCCATTTTAATGGCTTTGGCGAAGGCTTTAAAAATAGATTCTATCTTATGATGTTCGTTGCTGCCTTCTGATTTGATATTGAGGTTGCACTTCGCAGTATCGCTGAATGATTTGAAGAAATGAACGAACATTTCGGTAGGCATTTCACCTATTTTTTCGCGTTTAAATTCGGCTTCCCACACCAACCACGGTCGCCCTCCAAAATCAATCGCCACCTGCGACAAGCAATCATCCATTGGCAATAAAAAACCATATCTTGCAATCCCTTTTTTACTCCCCAATGCCTCCAAAAATGCTTCGCCGAGTGCCAGTGCAGTATCTTCAATCGTATGGTGTTCGTCAATATGCAAATCGCCTTTGACCTGTACACTCAAATCCATATTTCCATGTTTAGCTAGTTGGTCTAACATGTGATCAAAGAAGCCTAAGCCTGTGTTCATCTCTCCCCTACCCGACCCGTCAAGATTGAGGTCAATGCTGATGTCTGTCTCTTTAGTTTTGCGTGTGACTTGTGCAGTTCGGGGCATCGCTTTGAGGTATTGGTAAATGTCTTTCCAACTTCGGGTAGCGAGGTCGGCTTCCTTCAATTCATCGCCAATGAAGATGCCTTTTGCACCCAAATTTTTTGCCAATTCTATGTCGGAAGATCTATCGCCGATGACATAAGAGTTGGCTAAATCGTAAGTGCCGTTCATGTATTTTGTGAGCATAGCGGTGCCGGGTTTGCGCGTTGGGGCATTATCTTTTGGAAAGGTTCTGTCAATAAAAACTTCCGAAAATTCTATATTTTCATTCTTAAATGCTTGTATGATTTTATCATGGGCAGGATAAAAAGTATCTTCTGGAAATGATGCTGTTCCCAAGCCGTCCTGATTCGTGACCATGACGAGTTCGTAGTCCAATTCGTATGCAATACGAGACAGCCATTGAAAAACGCCGGGATAAAATTCGAGCTTCTCCAAACTGTCTAATTGGTAGTCAATCGGTGGTTCAATGACCAATGTACCGTCTCTATCTATAAATAATATTTTTTTCATATTTAAATGATAACCACTAAGTTCACTAAGAACACTTAGCACAAACGCGAAAGTAAATTAAGATAACTAAGACAAATTCTTGTGTCCTTCTGCGTTAATTCAACATTAGTGTTCTTAGTGAACTTAGTGGTAAATAATCACATTTTTTTCAATTCTTCCAATAATTTCAAACTCTCTTGTGGTTTTCCAATCGAAATACGAATACAGTTTTCGACCAGTTTGTGTCTGTTTCGGGTAATGATTTTTTTATCAATCAAATCACTGTATAATTTATCTGCATTATCGACTTTGACCAAGATGAAATTGGCATCTGAAGGGTATATCTTTTTAATGACAGGCAGTTCTTCCAGTGCTTTAATTAATTTCTTTTTCTCACTGATAATCAATTTTTTACGCATATCGAACTCGTCAAAATTAGCGAGTGCTTCTAAGGCAGCTTGCTGATTGAGTAAGCTGACGTTGTAGGGCGGTTTTATTTTATTCAATAAGTCAATAATCGCTTCATTCGCATAAGCAACACCGACTCGCGCAGCCGCCAATCCCCAAGCCTTACTGAAGGTTTGACACACGATTAAATTAGGATGTTTTGCGATGTCCTTCAACCATGAATCATGCGGACTGAAATCAGCATAAGCCTCATCTACGACGACTATTCCATTAAAATTATTTAAAATAAATCGAATAGCGGATTTGTCCACCGCATTACCCGTAGGGTTATTGGGTGAGCAAATAAGTATTAATTTTAAAGTATAATCATTTAAATAATTTTCTATTTTTTTTGTGTCAATTTGAAAATTATCGTCCAATGAAATTTTAATTAATTCAATATTATTAATACCTGCCGATACCTGATACATACCATAAGTCGGCGAAAAAGTCAGTGCTTTATCCGTACCCGGCTCACAAAATATTCTATACACCAAATCAATGACTTCATCGCTGCCATTGCCAATGAAAATATTTTTTGTGTCCAGTTTTTTCAACTCAGACAATGCTGCTTTGAGTTCGCTCTGATGCGGATCAGGATAACGATTCAAATGACCGTAAGGATTTTCATTGGCATCCAGAAAAACACCTTTTGTACCCTTAAATTCATCTCGCGCACTCGAATATGCTTGCAGTTCAAGTATATTTTTTCTGACTATATTTTTTAATTCAAACATGTGATGATTCGTGATTATTTGAACGATTATAATTACCTTCTATTTTATGCACTTACAATTTCAATTTTTATAGGCTTCTTCGAATTCCCGAATAAGCACTTCGACATCTTCTTCTCTATATTTTCTTGAAAAATGGACAGGAATGGCATCTTTTACACCACATTCGCGCATGATACGTCCGGAAGCTTGTGAGTAGCTATGACTGTTAGATTCAGCAAATTTCTTATCTTCTAATTTGTAAAAACTTTCGATAAATACTTTGTCACAAAATGAAAATAATGCTTTAATTTTTGTATGATTTTCAGCATTTGGAGCATAGTCCATAATAACACCAAGTGAAGCTCCTTTTTTTACCTCTAATAGATAAAAAAGGTCTTTCGACGCATAGCTGACACCCTCAATAATAATTTCATCATCAGGTAGGTCTAAGTCAAAAGCTGTCTTTAATTTACGTACCCAACTTCCACCTTTAAAACTACCTTTCGATAAGTCAATTTTTACTGTATCTACTTCCCGAAACAAATAAGCGATAGATGGTATTTTGTGGTCTAAAATTGTAAAGTGTACTTGAAATCTATCGTTTTTGAAAATTATATTTTCTTGAATAATATCCGTTTTGCGGAGTTTCCATTTTGGTGGTTCGATTTTGTATAGATGAATCTCCTTTTCGCTAATAATCTCTCTGATTTCATAAGTGATAGATCCTTCTTCAATCAAATTCCATGTATAAGCATTTATTTTTGATTGAAATCTATCAGCAATCCCTTCGGGTCCGCAAATGACAACTTCCTTTTCTATACCAAGTTGATGCCTTAATATAGTATCAAAATTAACGAAATGATCTATATGTGTATGGCTAATGAAGATAACTTCAGCATTTTGACAATCCTTTACACTTAGGCGACTTGCATCACCACATTCACAAATGTAATGTGGTGTGTGATTATCTAATTTGATGAGAATGCAAATATCTTCGTTGATTTCACTTTTTATCTCCGGTAAAAACATAGTAAATTTTGTGCTTTATCAATTAATAAAGGTCGCACTGAAATATAGCCGTTTTTAAATTAATTAAAATCATTTTATAATTTATTTATTATTAAAAATTATCCCGATAACTATACGGGATATAAATATTTTTTATTATAAAATAAACGTTTCTATACAGCAAAAAATCCTTATACTGCTTTTACCTTTCAATGTGTTGCAATCGAATCGTAACCGCATTTTTATGTGCCATGAGTTCTTCGGCTTCTGCCATTTTTTCTATGGCAGGACCGATATTTTTCAAGCCCGTTTTAGTCAATTTCTGAAAGGTAATTTTTTTCACAAAACTATCTAAAGAAACGCCGCTATAATTTTTTGCAAAGCCATTCGTGGGTAGTGTGTGATTCGTGCCGCTTGCGTAATCGCCTGCACTTTCGCAACTGTAATTGCCAAGAAAAACCGACCCTGCATTGGTGATTTTTGTAATGTAATCATCAGCATTTTCGGAAGCAATAATGAGGTGTTCAGGTGCGTATTGATTGCTGAATTGAATGCACTCGTTGAGGTCATTGAGCAAAATAGCGCGACTGTTTTTGAGGGCTTTGGAAGCAATATGACGGCGCGGAAGTTGAGTGAGTTGCGCTTCTGTTTGTTCAATAATTTTTAATACAACTTGCTCATTATCAGATAATAAGATAACTTGACTATCTACACCATGTTCAGCTTGTGAAAGCAGGTCGGCAGCCACAAATTCGACTTGACAAGTCGTATCGGCAATCACCAAAACTTCACTCGGTCCGGCAGGCATGTCTATTGCAATGCCTTCTTGTTGCACCAGCTCTTTTGCCTTTGTGACGTATTGATTGCCCGGTCCAAAAATCTTATACACTTGCGGTATCGTTGCTGTGCCGTAAGCCATAGCTGCGATAGCTTGTGCGCCACCGACTTTATAAATTTTTTGTATCCCAACAAGCTGTGCAGTGTAGAGAATGGCAGGATGAATCGCACCCATTTTATCCGGCGGCGTACATAATATAACTTCCTGACAACCCGCAATTTTTGCAGGAATGCCAAGCATCAAAATCGTAGAAAAAAGCGGAGCCGTACCTCCCGGAATATACAAACCCACCTTGTCTATCGCTACACTTTTACGCCAACATTCTACGCCCGTCATCGTCTCTATTTTACGTTCTTTTTCTTGTTGTACCGTATGGAATTTTTCAATATTTTGCAGGGCAGTTTGAATGGCAGCTTTGAGGTCGCTGTCAAGATTTTGGACGGCTTCGTGGACTTCCGCATCTGTCACTTGCATTTCAGAAAGTGAGACATTATCGAATTTTTCAGTGTATTCGCGCAGGGCTGTATCACCATTTTTTTGTACATTCAACAGCACCGCTTTGACCACCTCCTCTAAGGTAGCTTTTTCAAATACCGGACGTTGCGCCAATTCCTGCCACCTTTCTGTTTTTGGATATTTATATATTTGCATAATGATTAATATTTAATGGTTAATGGTGAACGGTTAATGATTAATGATGATATATAACTGACTTTTAATTAATTTAAATTATTTTATAATTTATTTATCATTTAAAAAAAATTATTTATAAATATTTTTTATTATAAAATAATTTAAAAATACCTTTATTTCAGTTTAGTGATTAACCATTAACCGTTTACCATTAATCATTACAACACCATTTTATCAATAGGGATAATCAAAATACCTTCTGCACCGGCGCGTTTGAGGTCGTCAATAACGCTCCAAAAAGTATCTTCTTCAATGACGGAATGTAGCGAACTCCAACCTTCATCTACGTGTGGCAGCACTGTCGGACTTTTAAGAACAGGAAGTATATTACTGATTTCCTGTATTTTATCATTAGGAACATTCATTAATATGTATTTCGTGTTTTTGGCACGTAATACGGATTGGATGCGAAATACAAGTCGGTCAAGAATGGCTTGTTTATCATCGTTGAGATTCACAGATTTGGCGAGTACCGCTTGGGATTTGAGGATGACCGTGGTTTCGCGTAAGCCATTTTTAAATAAAGTGCTGCCCGAACTTACCAAGTCGCAAATACCCGCTGCGAGACCAATGTTCGGCGCAATTTCTACCGAACCAGAAATGACGTGAATTTGTGCATTGATATTGTTTTCAGTCAGAAATTTTTTAAGGGTATTTGGGTAGGAAGTAGCGATTTTTTTACCCTCAAAATAACTAATATCGTCCGTCTCCACCGTCTTGGGAACAGCCAATGACAAGCGACATTTGGAGAAGCCCAACAGCTCAATAATGTCTGCTTTTTTCTGTTTTTCCAATAAAGTATTTTCACCGATAATCGCAATATCCGTCACACCATCTTCCAAATATTGCGGGATGTCGGAATTGCGTAAATACAAAATTTCTAAAGGAAAATTACGGGCAGATACCTTCAGTTGGTCTTTACCATTGTCAATCTTGATGCCACAGTCTTTAAGGAGTTTTAAGGAATCCTGATTAAGCCTTCCGCTTTTTTGAATGGCTATTTTTAACGTACTCATTATAGTAAATTTTTTGGTTCACCACTAAGTTCACTAAAGGCACTAAGTCGAATTAACATGAAAGAAAACTAAGATTTGTAAGAAAATTCTTTATAAAAATTAATATTCTTTTGCATTTTTCGATTTCGTGTTCTTTGCATACTTAGTAGTAAATAATCATTTTTATTAGTCTGATAATCAGGTAAAAAGGCATTAAAAAACCTCGCCCGATAGATTCAGACGAGGTGTAATATATTTTTTTATTTCATTATACATACCACTTTCACATCGCCTAAATGCAATTATGAAAATGATGATGATGTAATGCAATAATATTCATTTCTATTTAATTTGAAGTCACAAAGGTATCATGTTTTTTTGAATAATGCAAGAGGGTTGGGATAGTTAATCGGTTAATTAGTAATCAGTTAATCTGGCTAACCCGAATTTATATTATAATATTTTTTTATTAATAATTATTTTATACTTAAATAAAATCGAACATAACATTTATCAAGGTAATATGAATATTTATATAAAAATATGAATAAAAGTAGTCAATTAAGTCTAATCAGGATGATTAATATGCTATTTTTACATCAAAATTATTTTAGCTAATAAAACATCAAATATGAATTTATTGAATGCAAAAATTTTAGTGACGGGCGGTAGTGCGGGTATTGGCAAATCTACTGCAAAATTGTTGGTAGAAGCAGGCGCGAAAGTCGCTATCACAGGCAGAAATATCGAAAAACTAAATCGGGTAGCCGAAGAAATCGGTGCGATTCCGATAGCTTTTGATGTGAGTGATTATGGAGTGATTCCGGCTAAAGCGGCGGAAACCGTACAGGCATTGGGCGGCATAGATGTACTGGTCAATAATGCAGGTATCGGCGATTTTCCGGCAATGGGTGACATCAAAATTGAGCATTTTGAAAATATATTTTCGACCAATGTATTCGGTTTGACTTTGCTGACGCAGGAGTTGGTCAAGCATTTTATTGAGCAGGATAAAGGACATATTATTAATATTGCTTCTACAGCAGCGGTGCGTGGTTTTGCACGTGGAACGGTGTATTCCGCATCCAAGTTTGCGTTGCGTGGCATGACCGAATGTTGGCGTGCCGAATTGCGTAAGCATAATATCCGCGTCATACTCGTCAATCCAAGCGAAGTGACGACTGCCTTCAACAATACAGAACGCACCGAACGCCCGGAAGAAGCCTCCAAATTGAGACCACTCGAAATTGCACACACTATCAAAGCTACCTTAGAAATGGACGACAGAGGTTTTATCCCCGAAGTGACCGTTTGGGCAACGAATCCGAAGTAGTGGAGAGGGTGAGAGTGAAGAGTGTGAGAGTGGAGAGTGTGAGAGTGGAGAGTTTTTTTATTAAAAAAATTAATAAATTACAAATACGAATAAACATATTATCACGAGAATCATGTCGAGTATTGACATCGGTGAGATTGGTATGATCCGGGATAGTCGGCGGCTCGAAATGGGTGACTTTTGTACCATAGATGTAGCAACGGTACTTGGTCGGCAGCAGCCTGTGGTGTGCAATCTTCAAGCTATACAAGGTTATGATTTTAGGGTCTTGTCATTGAAAACGCCGCTTGGTACGACCCATAATCTGTCTTTGTTGGAGCAGCGGTATAGTATGTTTGGTTTTGCTTACGAAAATGATTTCCTGACCGTCCGGCTGTGCTATGATGCGGAAGCAGATGCAGAAGATTTGCATGGCGTGTATATGCGCGTGGATTTGCCTGTACTATCTGACGATGAAGGTGGAGAAAATTCTTTGAGTGCTTATGAGTTGAATGAATCTTTGAATTTGTTGGTAGAATGTGCGGATATGACCGAGCGTTTGGTGTTTTATCAGCAAGATATTGACCTCAAATCAACACGCATAGATAGTAGTCAAATATCTAAAACCAATAATACTTTACATCGTACAGTCTCTACTGTTGCACTATCCGGTCAATGGCAACGGGCATGGAATGGCAACTATATTCAACTTTCTAAAAAATTCGATAAAACGCTGTCAAACAGCGATTTATGGACATTAAATCATCGAACACCTTTTATCAAATTCTTAGCTGCCAATCAAAAAACCGAAGTCTTGTTGAGCTATCTTTCTAAAGATATTCAAGAGAAAGAATTGAATGCGCTTGAAAGGTATTTTCTAAATCAGTTCATAGTTCATAGTTCATAATTTAAATAAACTTATGTGTATTTTTTTTATTTTAAAAATATCTTGTTATACATCTACTTAATATATATGGAATTTACTTTTGAATTTGAGCTAAAGTTCATCTGATATTTTTAAAATAATAAAAAATTTCACATTAAATCCTTTTACATTTATTATTTTACATTTTACATTTCACTCCCCTTTCCCTTTCTTCAACAAAGTTTTATCGGCTGTATCATCCAGCAAATCTTTAGGTAAATTTTTAGAGGCTTTTGCACCAAGTTCGCGGACGTGTTCGGCTCGGCGAATGAGGTTGCCCTTTCCGGTGGTGAGTTTGTTCATGGCATTATCGTAAGTAGTTTGGGCATTGTCAATTTTCTTACCGACCTCTTTGAGGTCGTCCACAAATCCACAAAATTTATCATACAGCAAACCGCTCTGTCGCGCAATTTCGAGGACATTGCGCTTTTGTTTTTCCTGCTTCCAGATGTATGAAATGGTGCGTAGGGTTGCCAACAAAGTAGAGTTCGTCACCATGACAATATTTTTGTCGAGGGCATCCAGATATAGCTCCGAATTTTGTTGCAAAGCCAAGGTAAACGCAGGCTCAATCGGGATATACATCAACACATAATCAGGCGTATTGATTTGATACAAATGCTCATATCGCTTGGCACTCAACTCTCGGATATGGTTTTTGATACTGTCCAAATGCGCTTTGAGATATTGCGCTCGTTGCACCTCATCTCCGGCTTCAAAATGTGCCGAATATGCCGTCAAAGAGACCTTTGAATCCACGACAATATGTTTCTCGTCGGGTAGGTGAATGATGAAATCGGGGCGTTTGGTATTGCCCGTTTGGTCGCGGTGTGAGACCTGTTTGCGGTAATGCACACCCAGTTGCAAGCCCGCCCTTTCCAACAATAATTCCATATTCATTTCACCCCAATCACCTTGTACACGCGAGTCGCCTTTGAGGGCATTGGCAAGGCTGTTGGCATCGGTACTGAGCTGCATATTGAGGTCGCGGAGTTGTTTGATTTCTTCGCGTAGCGAAATGCGCTCTTCGGCTTCGTGGCGGTAAGTTTTATCTACTTTCTCCTCGAAGTCCTTGATTTTCAGTTGTAAAGGTTGCAAGAGGGCATCCAACTGCGTCTTATTTTGACGGGTAAATTTTTCGCTTTTATCTTCCAACAAGCGATTGGCGAGGTTCTCAAAAGTGATTTGCATGGTAGCTACTTCCTCCTGTCGCGTGTCAAGTTTTTCTTTGTATTGCCGAATCATTTGACTGCTCGCCGACAGGTCGCGCTCCATACCCCGCAATTCTTCCCTACTCTTTCCCAACTCCGTCTCGGCTTTCTCCAAACGTTTTTTTTCCGCCTTATAAATTTGAGCTAAGACATAATCCCGTTCTACCACCTCTTTTTCTACATACCTTTTATCGTAATTGCGACGCATAAATAACCACGACAGAAAAAGCCCTATCCAAGCACCAATCAATACAGAAAGCCAATCTATTATCATGTTTGTGTGTTAATGAATGAATGTTGAATTTGGAATGAATGAATGTTTTTAATATTGGAATGCGATAATAAATAGTAGCTTTTGCCTAAAATTGTGCCCTTGCGACGATAGATTCCGCATCGAGTGCGGAATGACGTTTACTTTTGAGTATTTTTTATTTTTATGAAAAAATTATTATTAAATATAATTTTTTCACAATTTATAGTTTTTATTATTCAAATAATATCGTGAAAACATTATCGCATTTCAACATTAAAGCATTATTGCATTAAAAACGCTCTCCTGCCGCAAGCGGACTAAGTGGTTCGTGAGCAAGTTTGCGTCCTTGCATTTCGGGCATGGAGAATGTTTTGATTTGTGGCAATACATATTTGGCGAACAATTTACATTCGTCGGCATGAGGATAGCCGGAAAAAATGAAAGCCCGAATGCCCATATCCATGTAGCGTTTTATTTTTTGAACGACTTGGTCAGGATTGCCAACGATAGCCGCACCACAGCCCGACCTTGCGCGTCCGATACCCGTCCACAGGTGCGGTTCTACAAAACCATCGTCTTTTGACATGGCTCTGATTTCCGATTGTCGTGATACGCCGTAGGACTTGGCATCCAAAGCACGTTCCCGGATTTCTTTGCCTTTTTCGTCTTCTACATAAGTCATCAGGCGATCGGCAGCGGCTCTTACTTCTTCTTCTGTCTCGCGTACAATGACGTGTACCCGCAAACCAAAATCGACTTTGCGTCCGTATCTGGCGGCTTTTTCGCTCATGTTTTTCATCAGTTCCTGTAGCCTGCCTTCCGTTTCGGGCCACATCAAATAGACATCGCAATGCTCGGCACACAAATCCACCGCAGGGGGTGAATAGCCACCAAAATAAAGCAAAGGTCCGCCGTTTTGCTGATAGGTTTTGACAGGTGCAGTGTTGTCAAGTTGGATATTATAGAACTCGCCTTTGAAGTCAATATGGTCTTGCGTCCAACCTTGTTTGAGAATCTCAATGACCTCGCGGGAGCGTTGGTATCGCTCTGCCGAACTCAAATCGGTGCCGGGCAAATTGGATGAAATAATATTAATGGTCAAGCGTCCTTTGAGGATGTGGTCTAAGGTGGCAATTGCTCTGCCGAGCATCGGCGGATGTACTTCTCCGCAACGAATCGCAGCGAGAATATTGATATTGGAAGTCAGTGGTGCGACTGCCGATGCAAAGGTCAGCGTATCTTGCCCAACCTGATAGGAGGACGGACACAAAATATTGCGATAACCCATACGGTCGGCGGTGAGGAGGACATTGGAGGTGTTGCTCCAATCGCTTTTGTAGCGGCTGTCGTGATGTCCTAAAAATTCGTCGTCGCCATTGCACAAAGGGGCGAACCAAGCTACTTCGGCACCCTCAAGATGCGGAGAACGGATTTGAATCATATTTATTTAACGGTCAATGGTTAATGGTTAATGATTAATGGTTAATGGTTAATGATTAATGATTAATTTGTATGTTATGAGCAACATTCGAATTATCCACATATTTAGCGAGTGGGTAAGGCACGAATATAGGTACCTGACCCCGATAGCTATGCGGGGATAATGCCCTGCTGTCGTATCAATTAATTTGGAATACTGCAAAGGGTATCTTGGGAGCATGTCAAGCAAAGGCATTTTTTAATATAAAAAAATTTGTTATTCGTTAATTTCCCTGACAATGTTACCTTTTATTTTTTGTTAATATAATGGGCTAATTTTTTGTTAATGAATAATGTTTTTCATGTACCTTATGCTTAATGGAGATAAATTAATTGCTCAACCGATTTTACCAATCAATTAACTCAACAATGTCATGTTCTATTTTTATTTAATGTATTTGGCGTTTTGCTCTTGAATTTGGGCTAAAAGCTCGTCTGACATTTTCAAAATTTACCGATGATGTCATATTTTTCTAGCAATATTTAAATGTCTGACGAGTTTTAGCCCAAATTCGGAAAAAACATCCCATGTTAAATGCAAACATATTTTATTTTTAAAACATGACATTGTCAAGTTAAATACCAAGCCAAAGATAAAGAAAAATACTTGATAAAAAAGTCTCAAAAACTAAAAAAGCCCTGCCTCAAGAGAGACAGAGCTTTGAACTATATAAAACACACTATTATAACATATAGCATTTACTTTTAAATGCTTTTAATAATAATCTCTTTAATGGTCAATAAGTCACCTTAAATTCTACACGACGATTTAAGGCGCGACCTTCGGGGCTGTTGTTGTCGGCTACGGGTACGGCTTCGCCATAGCCCAATGTAGTCATACGGGTTGGGGAGATACCATTGTTTGTGAGGTATAATTTGACGGCATCGGCGCGTCTTTGTGAGAGGTCGAGGTTGGTGGTTTCGCTACCTTGCGAATCGGTGTGACCTTCGATAGAGAGTTGGTATTGCGGATTGTTTTGCATGACCCGCACCACGTTGTCAAGTATCGAATAAGAGCTGGTTTTGATGACTGCCTTAGCGGTCTCAAACTGAATACCACGCAAGGCTTCTTGGAAAACCGTTTGGGCTTCTTCGGTGATTTGGATAATCGGACAACCGCCATTGGAGGCAGGACCGGCAGCGTTGGGGCATTGGTCGTCGCTGTTGGCAATGCCGTCACCGTCTGTATCTACGACTTGTACAGGGCAACCTTTATTGCTGCGTATGCCGGGCGTATCGGGGCATTGGTCAATGTCGTCTCTGACACCATCGCCATCGCTGTCCACATTGGGGCAACCGCGATACATGGCAACTCCCGCCACATCAGGGCATTTATCTAATTTGTCAATCAAGCCGTCACCGTCGGAATCGGGGCAACCTCTGTTTTTTCTTGTGCCTGCAACATTGGGGCATTCATCAGCTCTGTCAATCAGACCGTCACCGTCAGAATCAGGGCAACCTTTGTAGTGTGCAGGTCCGGGTGTATCGGGGCAGGCATCTTTGCTGTCCGTAATACCATCGCCGTCAGAGTCTAATCCGCCGCCGCTGCCTATGTTAAATTTCACACCTACTTGGTTGAGCAAAAATTGGTCATCACTACCTGCCACACGCATATCTCTGTCATCACTGAAATTGAGACCATAAGTAGCTTGCCAAAATGCACTTACATTAGGTGTAAAGTTAATATTTGCACCTAAGCCAAGCGGCACATAAACATCTGTACCGTCGGTAGCACGTATATCGCCACGCGAATCATTGACACTTTTGATATTGGCAACACCAACACCCGCAAAAAGATAAGGCGCAATGACCGCATCTTCAGACATGATGTAGCCGTTGTTGAATTTATAATCAAGGCTGAGGTTACCTTGTAGCATATTGCTTAGGAATTGGTCGGTGGAAGTATTCCAGTAGCCGTAACGTCCATACGTACCGTCCAATGAAATATCGAAAGAAGGGTTGATGTATCGGGCAATTTTCAGACCGCCGAGTCCCTGATAATTTTGTGTAAAATTGAAAAACCCATTTCCGAGGTCGCCATTATAGGCTGCCTTACCTCCACTCAATCCGATACTCCAAGGGGCAGTTGCGTTTTGTGCATTGATGTGTGCAAATGTACATAAAAGGCAACTGAGGACTAATATTGTTTTAATGATTGTAGTTTTCATATTTATCAAATTTGTTCTGTTTTTGTCTTGATGTTGATTTGCATCTTTTCTGTACATACATGTCGGTTTTTTTTAAAAGTGACACAAAAGATTCATTATTTCAACATTCACTCACGATACCCCCTTAGCCGAAAAACGTGCCAAAAAATGAAGGTGTGACCAAAGTATAAAAACTGCGTGTATGAAAAATGCAATCGTTAATTCATTGATTATCAATAAATTATAAAAAGTCGAACAAAAATAATTTTTTTTCAATGTAAGATCGGTCAAAAATTGGTAGGTGTCTGAATTTGGCTTTTTTGGGGCTTTTTTACCACTAAGTTCACGAAGGGCACGAAATCGAATTGATGCAGAGCACACAAGAATTGATAACATTTTTTTTCAAAATCTTAGTCTTCTTTCATGTTAGTTCGACTTTGTGTACTTAGTGCGCTTGGTGGTTCAAAGCTTTTTTACCACTAAGTTCACGAAGGGCACGAAATCGAATTGATGCAGAGAACACAAGAATTGATAACATTTTTTTTTCAAAATCTTAGTTTTCTTTCATGTTAGTTCGACTTTGTGTACTTAGTGCGCTTGGTGGTTCAAATAATGAGTCTTCCCTAAAAAAGTAAGTTCATTGAAATATCCGAATAATCTTTTGTATATTTGTGTTATTATATACGTTAAATGAGATTTCGATGTTTTTAGCACGCGAATTACCAGTTTCCCCTCCATTATTGGACAG
>CALIZI010000307.1 GCA_938028705.1 uncultured Saprospiraceae bacterium
AGGTGGACTATTCCAAAATCTCAAAACGTACTCAATATCAGGACTTTGCATCGAACTGAAGGACGATGGCAACAGTTTTGGAGAAAAATTGATGCTTATGGGGTGGCAGCATAAAAGTACATCATATTACGGTTACACCCCCGGGAAAGCTGATGATTTCAATGCGTCTTTTATCCTCCAAATCATTTTCATGTATTCCGCTTGATTTGTAAATCCGAATTTCAGTTGGATGAGGATTCTGATAACTCCTATGGTACAAGGCATTTACAACTGATTCCTCTAATGCCTGATAAGGATAATTGAAAAAAGTTTTAGCCTCTAAACGACCATTTGATTTACTCGTAAATTTTTTGATGACATTCACATCCAAATATTCCATTATCATTCTTATTTGAATGTGAACGGGTCCCTTGAATTGTTTATCAGTGTAATCAATTCCATTATCGTCATCAAATTCAACCACGTTTGTAACGCTCCCCTCAAAGTATTTTTCAGGATTTTTGGAGAATAATAAAAGTCCGACATTCAGGGGTTTTATGTTTTCCTTCGGACCTCGGGCTATCTGCATTTTCAAACATAAATCTGCAAATGACATATTTGTAGCTTCATCATATAGATTGCTTTTGATTTCCTGAAGATACGACAATATCAGTCCAAGGTCTAAATCGGAAAGTGATGCTTTTGTGTTTATTCTATCGTCGAAGTGTCTGTACGCTGCCAACTCTCTGAGTTCATTTTCTTGCTCACGAGTTGCCAGTGCTGTTAATGATGCAGGTCTGACATATATTCGACGTTGTACTTTCTCTTTTTTCAAAGCAATAGGGGCATCATAAGGTCTTCCCTCTCCGGTAGTTACCCAGATGATGACGATATGTTTTCCCTGAAATTCAAGGGGTTCGATAGTAGGAAAAATATTCGGTTGGATTTTACGGCACAATTCGTAAAACCTTTTTTGAATCGGGTCAATTTGATTTTGCTCTATACCATGAGGCGGCAATATAGGTGAGCCATCTTTTTCCTCAATTCCAATAACAATGTATCCTCCACCATATTCTTTGATGTCATTGGCAAAGGCGCAGATGCTGTGCATGACTTTCTCCGGATTCCAGCCTTTTTTAAATTCAATGCGTACAGATTCTACAGTTCGACTGTTAATCAGGTCATCTATATTTATTGGAAGTGCCATTTTTATATGCTTATTTTTCGCTTAGAATATTGATGCAGTCAGTGGTAGCAAAGGATTTGATGAACTCGTAATATTCAAGATCCGGGTAGCGTATTGCACTAATTATTTACAGAATAAGTCGAATATACAACTATTTGAAATAAAAAGTTATTAATCGTCTATAAAGGAAGAATATTTTTTGATAAATGAGAAAATGAACAAAGGCGAAACCAAAGTTTTTGTTCAAAATCAAAGCCCAAACGAAATCTATTTTGATAAACTTATCTATTTATTCCACCGAAAAAACTGCAACACATCATTATTGTTCGCAACTATAATCAATCGTCCATTTTTAGTGTTTAAGGTCGCTATATGTTTGCTGTCTTTGCCGAGACTAAAACCGCTTTGGGCGTAGGGCAGGGCTTGGTATGTGCCGTCTTTCGTGCCTAATAATACATGACCATAGCTCGCATCGTTGCGGGGCGTTTCGACCTCTGAGGAAAATAAATTTCCGGCTAATAATAAGTCGGTGTAGCCATCTGCGTTGAAATCTTCGGCTATGATGCCGTTGACGGAGGAGAGTTGGGCTTCGTTGGGTAGGTTTTGGAGGTCAAATTGCGCTGCGCCTTTATTGAGAAGGAGACTGCTGGCAAAGTTTTTCGCCTGAAGGTGATAAGATTTTTTCAAATCCTGCTTGGTATAAACATCTTCGAGCGTAGCATCGGCAAAGCTGTTATAATCTTTGTATTTGTATTTTATGGTTGGAATTTGTTCGGAGGAACACTGCCTTCCGCGCAAAGGATACTGCACACCATCCTCGTAAAAACCTAAGACAATATCCAGTTTCCCATTTTTATCATAATCGTTGGCATAGACATCGAAGGAGGCTTCTTCGCTGGCTTGGTATTTATAATTTAAGCCCAAATTTCCGGCGATTAAATCCGGTTTTCCGTCTTTATTCAGGTCGCTTGCCAAGATGCTGTACCACCAACCCGTCGATTGTTCAAAGCCATAATCTGCGGTTTTATCCACAAATTTTCCTTCCTGATTTTGCAAAAAAGTAATCGGCATCCATTCGCCTACAATGACTAAATCCAAGTCCTCGTCTCCGTCAAAATCAAGCCAAGTAGCGTCTGTGACCAAGCCCGCTTTGGTCAGCATGGGCGCGATTTCTTCCGTTGCATCTGTGAATTTTAGCTGACCGGATGCTGCGAGTTCATTTTTTAAAATATAGCTTTTTGCCGGATTGGGATAAGATTGCGGCACGACCCTTCCGCCGACAAATAAATCCATATCACCGTCCTTATCATAGTCTGCAAATCTGACCCGCGAACCACTCGCATTAATCGAGGGTAAGGCATTTTCCGCTTTTTCAAAATTTCCTTTTCCGTCATTCAGATAAAGTCGGTCTTGATAATTAGCATCATTGGCTTTGCTTTCATTGCCGCCACTCACGACGTATAAATCCATGTCGCCGTCATTATCCGCATCAAAAAAAGTAGCTCCAATGTCTTCATAATTGGCATCGGTATTCCACAAATTTTGATTGACCGACTCAAAGCTGGTTTCATTTTTCTGCAAGTACAAAACTCCTGCCTGTCCTTTAGCACCACCAACATAAAAATCATCCAATCCATCCGCATTGACATCCGCAACAGCTAAAGCGGGACCATTCATGGAGTAGCGATGCGGTAGTAGAATTTCGTATTTATAGTCATCAAAATTATTTTCTTTGTGTTGGTATTTAATCGCAATTTTATCTGTGATATTGGTAAAAAGACGATTTGCGGACGCGGTTTCTTTTTGGGGAATGTTTTTAGCATTTTTATAATTAATATTTAATAATTGATTGGCTGAAATATTCTCTAAAATTTCCGTTTTCCCATCCTGCCAAACGACTTCCAATTTATCTATATTTGTTGCCTCTCCTAATCCAAAATGAACGATTGGTTCTACGGAAGATTGAAAACCGCGCGTCAGTGTAAGTTCTTGATATTGAATTTGTTCACCAAGATGTAAAGTCAATTTTGTGCCTAAACCTTGAGGATTTTTCGTGCTGCCTTTGAGTTCTATTCTAAGAAAATTTCCCTGCCCTTTTTCTACCGTATAATTTTTAAAAATAATTGCTTCGGCATCAATATTATTGATGACCATTTCGAGGTCGCCGTCATTATCCAAATCGGCATAACTCGCTCCATTAGAGAAGCCTTCAAAACTCAATCCCCAGTCTTTTATCACCGATTCAAAGGTCAAATCACCCTTATTTTTGAAGGCATAATTATCAACAGGCTGTGCGGGAATATTGAGCGATTTTTCGAGTCGATTTATTTTTTTTCTTTGGGAATAAGACATTTTATCAATTTTATCAAAATAGTCTTTATTATTAATATCTCTCCGAGTACCATTGGTCACAAAAACATCTTTCCAGCCATCATTATCCAAATCCGCCAACAGTCCTGCCCAACTCCAATCGGTAGAAGACATGCCCGTAATCCGGGCAATATCGCTAAAGTGAGGCAGCCCGTTTTCCAGTACGCCATTATTCAATTGCACCGCATTTTGCATGTATTGGTAGTGCATTCCAAAATTGACCATTTCCCAAAAACGGGGAATGTCCATGCTTGCCATATTCGCTTTATTTCTTTGGTTGTCTGCGGGGGTCATATCCATTTGAATGAGGTCCAGCAAGCCGTCGTTGTTGAGGTCTCCGGCATCCGTTCCCATACCAAAATAGGCGGTGTGCTGTGTGACCGTTTTACCATGTTCGCTGAAAGTGCCATCGCCATTATTGAAGTAAAATAAATCGGGTGTTGCAAAGTCATTCGACACATAAATATCCTGCCAGCCATCCTGATTGAAGTCGCCCGCAGTGGCATTGAGCGACAAGCCGAAATTGCTGATTCCGGCTGCTTCGGTCACGTCTTTGAACTTGCCTTTGCCATCGTTTTGATAAAGTTTGTCCGATTTTTCGGGCAATTTTTCTTTAATAAAAATAGCATAAGAATAATTGGGTGTTTTGAATCCTGTCGGCGGATAATTCGCTAAGTACACATCCAAATCTCCATCATTATCATAATCAAAAAAAGTGCCTTGTGTGGTGTGTCCTTCATCAGCGATACCTCTGATTTCGGCTTCTTCTTTAAAGGTAGGTAAACCATCGCCGTCCACTCCCTGATTAATGTATAATTGGTTTTTTGTGCTGGTAAATTTACCGGAAACACTCACGTAAATATCCATCCAACCATCTGCATTGACATCTGCCATTGTCACGCCTGTCACCCATCTGTTATCGCTTGCTACTCCAGCTTCTTTACTAATATCTTCAAATGTTAAGTCGCCTTTATTCAGGTACAATTTATTGTCCACCATATTTCCGGTGAAATAGATGTCTTGGAGTCCGTCATTATTGACATCGCCGATAGCCACGCCACCGCCCATGTACAGGTATGGATAGGTGAAATAATTGACAATAGAATCTTCCTTCAAAGTATTGGCAAACTGAATACCGGATTGTTTGGCGGAAAGTGGGGAAAAGATTTTTGTGTTGGTGGTCGCTTGTTCGGTATCTTGAACGCAGGCTGATAAAGTGGTTAATAAAATTATGGCGGTCAATGTAAAACCTATAAGGTTTTTGGAAACCTTATAGGTTTGAGCGTGGGCAAAATTTTTCAACGCATCTAAAAAGGTAAGGAATGGTATTTTTCTCATGTGGCGATTACATGTACAGGCGAATTCATTCGCCATGTGCGGTTCAATTTTCATTTATAATTTATTTTTACATGGCGATTGAAATCGCCTGTACGGTAATTCACATAGAAATGGTCTGACAACATGCTGTTTGTCAGACCATTTAGTAAAATATGTAAAAAGCCTATTAGTACCCCGGATTTTGTCTCAAAACACCTGCTCCCAGAAGGTCTATTTCATTCTGCGGAATAGGTAAATATTCATTTTTATTAGAGGTGAATGAACTCCCTTGGAACGCTGAATTAGTAATAACGCCATTTTCAATAGCCAAATAGTTATTTATCACGCTTTCTGCAATACCCCATCTTACCAAGTCATACAGACGATGTCCTTCTCCTGAAAGTTCTAACTTACGCTCCATTCTCAAAGCAGTTCTTGCTTCATCCTGACTACTGAAAGAGGTGTAAGGTTCTATCACATAATTAGCAGCAGGTGTACCGCCATCCATAATCATAGAAGTTTTAGCTCTATTTCTTACGATATTAATTAAATCCCGACCTGCATCAAGATTTCCGAGTTCAATCTCACACTCTGCTGCCCATAAAAGCACATCAGAGTAACGAATGACATTATAATTGACAGTCGTATAGCCCGGTGTCCACGAGCTACCGTCATTATTACCTGCTACATCTTTGTAATAGATAAACTTCTTAGGAGAATAAGGTCCGCCATAAGGTTGGTCACGTATCCAGTCTCTACCCGGATGTGCGCCCCAATCTAAATATGGAATACCTCTGCGACCAATAGAATGGTCGAGTCGTGGGTCGAGATTACCCGCATCAGGCGTGAAAGCATCTGCACTAAAAACGCCTTGGTCTGTTGTCAGGGCATTGCCGGCATCATTGTATGAGCCATCGAGCAAAGGAAGCCCGTTGGCATCTGTGCGGAAGCTATTAGCCAGTTCGATACTAGGTTGGAAAAATCCGCAGCATCCGCCCGGTCTGTC
This sequence comes from uncultured Saprospiraceae bacterium, assembly GCA_938028705.1. GTDB lineage: Bacteria > Bacteroidota > Bacteroidia > Chitinophagales > Saprospiraceae > JAHDEO01. Next base: position 5,859 of record CALIZI010000307.1, read on the forward strand.
GCCACCACCATGAGGAAAATTCAAGACCTGTCCGGGATTGGCATTATTGATAGAGCCGGTTCCGGCAGCCGCTTGAACGGCAAAAACAGATTCTTTGCTATTGTCATTAGGTCCGAAAAAAGCATCTGCATAATTGTCGTTGAGTCCATAAGGTTCTCCACTGGCAGTAACGCCATTGGCGATGACATCATCAAGAATAGCTTTAGCGTCAGCATGTTTGCCTTGGAATAATAAAGCCTTTGCATAGTAAGCACCTGCCGCCCATTTGTTGGCTCTACCTGCGTCGCTTTGTGTTTCGGGTAGATTATCGTAGGCAAATTTCAAATCAGCTTCGATGAAAGTCCACAAATCTGCATCATTACCAACAGGCGTGGTTTCGTCCCAAGTTTCATCTACGTAGGGCGTATTATTAAAATTCCTTTTCAAATCAAAATAATAATGTCCTCTTAAAAACCTAGCCTCACCTTCTATGCGGGTAGCATCATCAGCTCCGATAGTAGTGGACACGCCCAATAATTTTAAACTTGCATTGGCACGTGCAATCCCCTCATAGGCGGCTGCATATTTTTCTAATACAGAAGCATTATTGGTTTGTGCATCATAAGCCTGAATTTCATTGACCTGCGATTGGTCACCTTCGTTGGTGCCTTTATTGGCATCGCCTCCAAGCACAGATCCCCAAAACCAATTGGTGGCATCGTTGTAGAAACCACCTCTACCGAGTAGCATAGAGTAAGACGCAATCAAAGTCCCATCGACTCCTGCCAGCGTAGATAGTTCCGTCTCACTCAATGAGCCGGTTGGTGCTACGTCCAAAAACTCGTCTCTACATGCTGATAGTACGATTAAAACAGCAAGTAGTGGAATAAATATATATTTTAGTTTTTTCATTTTAAATAATGTTTTTAGAAATTTCTAATGAATCATTGAGTCCACATTAGCAAAGTATAGAAATTCAAAAAAGTTGAAATTTTATTTTTGTATTAAACATCACAATAAGAAAAAGAATTTATTTAATATTTTTTAATTTTTAAAAAATTTTAAATACATAAAATTATTTTTATTATTTTATTTTAAAAATTATATACTAATATAATGCAAAATTTAATTTTGCTGAAAATGCTTTTTCTTATTCATGCAGACTCATCATTTTAAATTTAAAATCCAGCTCTTACACCAAATGTAAAACTACGTGTAATAGGAACATTTCCTAAATCAATCCCAAAGTTGGTATCTGCGGAACCACCTACACTTGGGTCAAGACCTTCATAATTAGTAATGGTCAACAAGTTGTTGACACTTGCTGTAAACCTAATCTCTCTCATGTTCATTCCATCCATAATACGCTTAGGCAAACCGTAAGAAAGGGTCAGGTTTTGCAGCCTGAAATAAGAGCCATCTTCTACGTAGAAGGAATTGGATTGTGTATTGGTACTAAAGTTAGAAACATTCTCAAAAATTGGAATATCTCCGCTTGGATTGTCGAAAGACCATGAATCTTTCACACGTTCACTGATGGCAGCACCCGGAAATAGCGGGTAGAAATCAGTAAATAATTTTGAAATATTATAGATTTCATTACCAATGGATGCAAAAGAGTACATTTCGAGTCCGAAGTTTCCATAATCCAGTTTAATGGTCAAGCCACCTGTAAAATCAGGAATAGGATTGCCAATAGTCGTTCTGTCTGCCAAGTCAATGATACCGTCCGGTACGCCGGTCAACTCTTCTTCTTCGTCAAAGCTGTTGGTATCAGTAAATTTGAAACGCCCCGGCGCAGCTCCAGATTGGAAAACAACGGCATCAAGTTCTGCCTGTGTAATGTCAGGGTTTTGAGCCAAAGCCGCAGCCCGGGCAGCCTCATTAGCAGCCGCTATTTCAGCTTCGTCAGCCCACAAGCCCTCTACCTCAAAACCATAAAAGGCAGACAATGGCTGACCGACCTGATTCAGCACAGGTGTAATCCCACGGTAAGCCGCACTTCTATTCGGTAAATTGTCGATGTCTTCGGCAAGTTCTACAATTCTGTTATTTAAGAAACCTCCGTTGAGCGCAACTTCATATCTTAGTTTATTACCACCTTTATTAACGATAGAGAAGTCCACTCCTCTGTTTCTCATTTTACCTACATTGACAAAAGGAGCGGCTGCGAACGAACCTGTCATTACGGTTATCGGCTGCCGGAATAGCAGGTCTTCTGTATTTTTTACCCAATATTCTACGCCTATATCCAATTTACCATTAAATAGCAAGGCATCAAGACCGATATTGGAAGTAATGGCTCTTTCCCATTTTGCGAATGGATTTCCAATACGCGACCTGTAAAAACCTTGTGCAGCACTTGAGTTGGTGCCACCTATGTCATAACTGGATGCGTCAATACTGGTAGCATAGAGACTGAACTGGTTGTTGGGATCGACGTTGTTAGAATTACCCATGATACCATATCCGGCGCGTAGTTTCAAGTCTTCCAAAAAGTCCAGATTACTCAAGAATCCTTCTGAAGAAAGTCGCCAAGCCACCGATACAGCCGGAAATACACCGTAGCGATTTTCGCTACCAAAACGAGAAGAACCATCTCTACGAGCAACGAAAGAGACGATATATTTATCCAACAAATCAAGGTTGACTCTACCGAAGTAAGAAGCAAAGTTGACCCCATCTCCATGGCCACCGACGACTACTTGGCTTCCCACAGTAGATATGCCTACAAATTCTACGGATTGTGAGAATGGATTGATACCGGAAGCCCCCATTCCTCTACCTGTGCCAAAGTTCAGTGCCTCCTGTCCAATCAAAATATCTGCATTACCAATTCCAAAATCAAGGCTATAATTAGCGGTATTCGTCCACACCCAGTTTCTATAAAAATTAGAGGCTTGATTAAAAGCAAAGGAAGAATTATTTTCAGAATTTTCATATTGACGACGTGTATATGCCCAAGAATGTCCGGAACCATAATCCCCGCCAAAGTTGGTACGTAAGGTCAAATTTTTGATAGGATCAAATTCTACATATAGATTTCCAAAAATGGAGGTTTGGAAGTTGCGGTTGTTCTGTTGTCCGTCAAGCGTAGCTACCGGATTACGGGGATTATTGAATCCGCCTACCGAAGTACCGGCGTATCCGCCAAACTCGTCATATACAGGAATAATAGATGCCATTCTGGATGCACTTAAGACCACATTTTCATCATCAGAAGATCCACTACCTCCGCTATCTCCGAAGATATCAGCCGAACGATAATAGGCTTGAATATTTTCACCGATTCTCAAATTTGGCAAAACATCAAATTCACTATTTACTCTTAAAGAATATCGCGAAAAATCCTGATGCAGCAAAATACCGTCTTGTTCCTGCATACCTAATCCGACATAGAAACGATTGTTCACGCCTCCACCGGAAAAGCCAAGATGATGACGATGGAGTGCAGCGGTACGGGTGATGGCATCATACCAATTTGTTCCTTCGCCAGTAGCCGCTTTTACCACTTGGTAAACAGACCCTGCTTCGGGATCCACATTATAAGCGTCTTGATGGTCTGCAAGATTTACGCTACCGGAAACGGCTCTGTCAGGTCCTACCAAAAGATAATCCGGCAAAGTAGGTGTAGCCCCCGAACCAAATTGTTCATGCAAATAAGCAATCGAATCACCTGCTTGAATGGCAGCATTTTCTATCGCTTTCCAGGTCCAGTTGGCATGATCCTGCGGATTCATAATAGGCGGTGAGTTACCCGGGTCGGTCATTCCGACCATACCACTATACGTAACTTCTAAGGGGCGTTTTTCTTTTTTCCCTTTTTTAGTCGTATAAACAATGACCCCACTAGCAGCACGCGCACCATATATAGAAGCCGCAGTCGCATCCTTCAAAACGGTGACGGTCTCAATCTCATCAGGATTCAAGAAATTGGTGCTGGTCGTAGGAACACCATCTATCACATAAAGCGGTTCATTGCCACCCAAAGCACCATAGCCCCTGACTCTTATTTGGCTGGTCGTACCCGGCTGACCATTCGAAATGACCGTTACTCCTGCAACCCTACCTTGTAGTTGCTGCTCCACGTCTCCAGAAGGAACTGCGGCTAAATCAGCAGCTTTGACGGTAGAAACAGACCCGGGCGTATTTCTTCGTCTGTCTATGGAATATCCTGTTACAACGACTTCTACCAAGTCTTCAGCATCGGTCAGCAAACCTACATTGAGTGTACCGTCGTCACCGACTGTTAGCCTTTGTGTGGCAAAACCGGCATAGGAAAATTCTAAGGTTTCCCCCTTGGCAGCCTGTATGCTGTACTTTCCGTCAAGATCGGTAACAGTGCCATTTGTGGTACCTGCCACCACAACTGTTACACCGATAAGCCCTTCTCCGTTGTCATCAGCGACTACACCGGAGACGGTCATGTTTTGCGCCGAAAGCCCCACACAAAACAGCGAAAAGACTATTATGGCAATAGTGTGCCTTAATGTCTTTTCTAAAAAAGTATCGTACTTTACTTTTCTCATAGTTAATAGTTTTCATTAATAATTTTAATGTTGCAAAGTGTAATTTTGACACTAAGATAGAGATTTATGTGTCAAAAAACAAAATGAAAAGCAATAAAAAACAGAAAAAAAGTAATGTTTAGCTTGCAGTTCCAATTTTTCATAGAAGAATATACTGCAACTTTCCATACACCTCAAATTCGGCGAATCTCGTACCCATTGGTTGCTGTAGTTTCTCTGTTTTTTAAATAATTGTTTTTCGATAAATTATTTGAAATTATTTATATTTGCTCAAATAGATAAGGCGCGAGAGTGTCTGGAACTTTAAAGAAGAAAATGCCGAACAAATCGCTAATTATCTGATTTTTAAATAATTGTTTTTATTTAAATTGAATTTTGCCGACACTGTTGGCAAAATTCAATTAACAAAATCAATTAATATGTATAGTCAAAAAAATCTATTGCAATGAAAAAATTAAAACCATTAGATAACGACCTACTTAAAGAACTTATACAAATTGTTGAACAAGGTAAAAGTCAAGTCGTTCAGCAAGTCAATAGTACCTTAAACTTGGTGTATTGGCAAGTAGGACATACAATAAATGAACATATCATAAAAAATGATAGAGCCGAATACGGAAAGCAAATTTTTGAAAACTTATCCATAGAAATGAGTAAACGTTTCGGGCGTAGTTTCAGTGAAAGAAATTTGCATCGAATGTCTCGGTTTGCTGAAACTTTCTCTGATTTTGAAACCATTGTCACCCTTTCATCTCGTCTTACTTGGTCGCAGCTTCGTTACCATATTGCCTGTAAAAGATACTACGGCGCGACTATTTTACGCTCAAAAAATAGCGGATGAAATGTGGAGCGTCCGCCACACCCGCAAGCAAATCGAACAGAAAGTCTATGAGCGTACACAAATCGCCGGACTGCAAATCGCCCCCACCGAACCCGAACAAAATACGATATTCAAAGACCCCTATTTCTTGGATTTTCTCGGACTCAAAGACGGCTATTTGGAAGGTGACTTGGAAGCTGCCATTTTGAAGGAATTGGAATTATTTTTACTCGAACTCGGTACAGGCTTCACCTTTGTAGAACGCCAAAAAAGAATGATTATTGACGGTGACGACCACCGATTAGACCTCCTTTTTTATCACCGCAAACTCCGTCGATTGGTGGCGATTGACCTCAAAATCGGTAAATTCAAAGCCGCTTACAAAGGACAAATGGAACTCTACCTCAAATGGCTCAACCGACACGACAAACAGGAAAATGAAGAAAGCCCCATCGGACTAATCCTTTGCACCGAAGCCGGACGCGAACAAATCGAACTACTCGAAATGCACAAAGACGGTATCATGGTCGCCGAGTATTGGACGGAATTACCACCGAAAGCCGTACTTGAACAAAAACTACATGATGCGCTACGTGAGGCGCAAGAGCGTTTGGAACGGCGGAGATTGGAATGATGACTACCAATAAGACAGCACCACAAGCGCAAGTGAGAGCGATTTTGGAAAGGGAATTATGAAGATTATCGGGCATCGTTCTGTCAAGACTTTAAAGAAGAAAATGCCAAACAAGTCGCTAATTACTCGTTTTTTAAATAATTATTTTTCTATAAACTAAATTCGCCAGACACGTCTGTCATATATAAATAATTTTACTTTTAATATGAAAAATATCATAACAAAAGACGCTGCCTATAAAAACCTAATCAATAAAATTGGTAAAGCCTATACTCGACAAAAAGCCTTCGCAATATCAGCGGTCAATCTCGAATTACTCAAAGGCTATTGGGAAATAGGGCAGTATATTATGGAATACGAGCAAGCCGGAAAACTAAGGGCAGAACATGGTAAGATGCTATTGGTTGAACTTGCAAAAGACCTCACAAGTCAGCATGGCAAAGGGTTTAGTCGGACTAACCTCTACAATATGAGACAGTTTTATCGCACATTTCCAATTCTCCAGACACTGTCTGGAGAATTGTCGTGGAGTCACTACATCGAACTATTGAGCATTTCGGATGACTTGGAGCGACAATTTTACGAACAACAAACCCGAATAGAACGTTGGTCAATCCGGGAACTCAAACGACAAAAAAAGACCGCCCTTTTTCAGCGTTTGGCATTGAGCAAAGACAAGGAAGGTATCTTACAACTCGCCAAAGAAGGACACCAAATCAAAACACCCGACGACCTCATCAAAGACCCGTACATTTTTGAATTTCTCGGCATCCCCGAAGATAGCCTATACACCGAATCCGACCTCGAAAAACGCCTACTCGACCACCTCCAAAAATTCTTACTTGAACTTGGTAAAGGCTTCGCATTTATCAAACGTCAGTATCGTATTACGCTGAATAACAGGCATTACCGTATTGATTTGGTCTTTTATCACTACATCCTCAAATGCTTTGTGCTGATAGACCTGAAAAGCGATAAACTCGAACATTACGATGTCGGACAGATGAATATGTACATCAATTATTTCAAAACCGAAGTCAGTCAAGCCGACGACAATCCGCCCGTAGGTATCATACTCGCTGCCGATAAAGATGATATTCTCGTAGAGTACGCCACCGGAGGCATCACCAATCCAATTTTTGTTTCCAAATACCAACTTTATCTACCGGACAAAGAGGCTTTGCAAGCGCAAGTGAGAGCGATTTTGGAACGAGAGCATGAGCAAAGACAGTGATTCGTTACCTCTCGTCTTACATCTTCAAGGATGTCCGACGAGTAAGCGCGAGGCAGTCCCACTCGACGGACATTTCTAAATGTCAGGCGAGTAAGCAAGTCGCATAAAAAAAGCACAACCCACTGATTAACAATGAATTGCGCTTTGAAGTACCCACGACTGGAGTCGAACCAGCACGTCCATAATCGGACACTAGGCCCTCAACCTAGCACGTCTACCAATTCCGTCACGTGGGTGTAGAAGTTTAAGTTTAAGAATAAGTTTAAGTTTAAATTCAAGTTTAAAGTGTATTGCATTCAGTTTAAATAAATATACTGTAAACGTGATTTGCATAACAAAAAAACCTCCCACCGAAAACCGATGAGAGGCATTAGTTAAAAGGTAATAAACTGTCAATTATAAACTTAGAATACGTCGTACATCTTCTTCATTATCAACTGTTTGGGGGACTGTAACCATCGCGAATATATGTTTCTTTTCAGGAATGAGGTTATTGAATTGTTC
>CALIZI010000308.1 GCA_938028705.1 uncultured Saprospiraceae bacterium
CTTGTAGTGAGATTGACCGTTGTTGCGTAATATTGGGTGTATGGTGCGCCTTTATGTTGAACTAAGACTTGCACCGGACGGTTATTAGCTGCGCGTGCACGAAATTTGATATTGTAATTTTCGCCTTGCTCAATGGTAAGACCTGATTGTACAAAACCGGCTTCCCATGTGTTGTTGCCCGAAGCAATATTGGTGATATTTGCAATGCCGTTGATTGCCTGCGGAGTGCAGCCCCAATGCCCCCAATTACCCGTTAAATCATTATCAAAATCGGTATTGGTCAATAATTCACATTCGCCGGAGGGCGGCGTTATGGGTGTTCCGCTACAATTACAAAAACCATCTTCTACATCGTTTGTGGTATTTGGGTCATTGTCGTTACAAGATGTTCCGGCAGTTGGGCAGTTGTTGCCACCACCGTTAATTTTGTAAGCGACGATAGCGGGAACTTTATCATAATCTCCAGTGGAAGCTCCATCACTAATTGACAAATACAAAATACCGTTTTCCGCATCAAAAGTACCTCCGGATATCACCTGCAAATCTCTCGGCAATGGATTTACATTATTTCTAAAAAGTGCTTCAAAAACGCCATAATCATAAGGGCGTACATCGTGGGGAGCTTTCACACCATTTCTTACATCAACCAGGTCATTTACATCCCAAAGCCAATAATAATTATAATAATCATTGGAATCATACGAACAAGGTCCAGGACATTCCTGTCTAGTGGGGTCATTGTCTTGACTGGGTTTATACCCAATCCCTGAATTATGTCCGGCAGATGAGCCGATAGTCAGGTATGTTCTGGTGCCGGGTACTATGAAGCCGTAGTTTGCCTGCGATTCTTCTGTCCATAAATCGTTAGAACCAGCGATTATATTAGCATCATTGGCGGTATGTCCCGAAGGTAAGTTGGGATTTCCTTGAATCAAATTATAATTTGGTTCTACGTAACCATTGTCTGCATATTGTGAATAAAGTGGGTTAGTGAGGTCAAAATCAAGTAGTGTAGTTGTAGCTACTGTGCCGGGTGCACCGCTTATATCAGAAGGATTGAATGCAAAAGCTGTGATGCCCATAGGAAGGCGACCATTAATAGAATATCTACTTGAGTTTCCTGTAATATAGCTTCCACCAAGAGAGGACTGCCATTCACTTGGAATAGCCGATATCCAGCCCGCAGCATGTGCGGCACCTTCAAGTGAGTAATAACCATTCACAGCACTATTGGCAATATTCGAGGGATTCTCAAGCACTAGCGTAGTATGCGTATCAAAGTTATTATCATAGGCTTCCAACGTATTAACAATGAGTTTTCCGTTGATTAATGCCATACCGTTTATTCTGTCAATATTTTGCGGATTACCAGTTGATCCTGCGTTTAATATTGGTCTGAAATCTTGTAAAAGCACAGCCGGGGTCAGTGCTGTTGCATCTGTTTTGGTACTATTTAATTGCGGAATTGAAAATTCAGCAATGATACCATTATTATTAAAGCCCGATAAAAACAGCGACCCATTGGCACTGTTATAGGCTATCGTTCCTGTTGAATAATTGGCACTTAACTGGTCAGACGCTCCCGTTGGCGGAATAGCAAATGCGCCTTGATATTCCAAGTCACCTATCTGCATCAAAGGTAAATTTTGTTGTGCAAAAAGGCTTATTTGTGCTAAACACAAAATTAGCAGATTGAGGAAAGTTAGTTTAGTAATCGTTTTCATAGTAATTTTAGTTAAATTTAGATTGTGTTGAAATGATATTATGAAAATTAATAATAATTATATTTTTTATTAAAATATTTTTATACAAAAATATATCTTTACACATATTGGATGCTCTACGATTTTATGATCACATAAAATTATAGGAGCATCCGCATATAGATGTATGTCAATACTATTTATATGAATTGAGGGAAAATATTGGGAAAAATATTTAGCGAAAGGTTTAGGATATCACCTTGTGCTATTATGTGGATATAGGAGTAGTTGAGAGAAGGTTTATTATGGGAAGATGTTGTTTAGACGTAAAGGTACTGCAAATGGATGCACATATTTTTATAGAAATATTATTATAATTTTTAATAATTTGATAGTCAATTGTTTATGAGCTTATTTTTTTATTAAAAAGTTTTTAAAAACTGTATTATAGTTGACAGGCATTTTGAAAATGCCTGTCAACTACGCGAAAAATCACTATCAATTTCCATCACAGTCCTCAATTTCTCCTGAAAAATTATTGACCGGATTCGTCGAAAAACCGTTTTTGAGTTCTATTTCATCACCTGCTTTGTACATGACATCTGCATTAATCGTAGCATCAGAACTAATGCTTTGTTCGGCGTGGTGAGTGGCGTTTGTGGTCGCATTTCCTGTTAGAATTTCCACAGGCGGACAGCTGGGAGATGTAGAAGGTACACAGCCCGCTTCCGACAAACTCACTTCACTTATATACACGTCAGTTGAATTATTACCTACATTCAAATTAAAATAAGCATTCGCATCGGTGGGGTCATTCATCGTAAATTGATATTGATAAATCGTTGGTGTGGTGGTCAGGGATTGAGCGATATAGGCGTATTGTGTACCATTGGATTTGCTTATAATTATTGGACAATTCCGCGTAGCGTCTGCGTAAGCCTTTAATCTGATTTGGTAGGTTTTTCCATTTTCTACCAATAAACCTGTTTGTCGTAAAGCTAAATGCCAACTGCTCGTACCTGCGTTTATGACATCAATTTTAGCATAACCATTTGGCAATACAGACAAACTGCCCATAGCCGAATTGTATTGATACATTAGCCAATCGGCAGTTCCATTATCGAAATTCCAGTTTTGTATCATTTCACAATTGCCCAAATCACAGATGTCTGGATTGCAAGGGTCGTTATCGTTAGGGTCATTAGCGGCGCAATATCCGTCCGCATCCGCATCCTCAAAAGTTCCGGCACAATTACAGGCATTATCATACATATCATTCGTCGTACAGGCATCACCATCATCACATGCCGTACCCACAGAAACCTCACTGATGTTGATGTCATCCACATATACATCTGTCGAATTATTACCTACATTCAGATTAAAAACGCCATTGACATCCGTAGCAGCAGTCATCGTAAATTGATACTCATAAACCGTTGGCATAGTGGTCAGTGATTGAGCGATGTAAGCGTATTGTGTACCATCCGACCTGCTCACAATTATCGGACAACTGCGCGGTGCATCTGCATAGGCTTTGAGGCGGACGTAGTAAGTTTTTCCATTTTCCAAAAACAAACCCGTTTGCCGTAAGGCAAGATGCCAACTACTCGTACCTGCGTTTGTGACATCAATTTTGGCGTAGCCATTCCCTGTAATGGACAGATTACCATTTGCCGAGCCGTATTTATAAAGTGTCCAATCCGTAGTGCCATTGTCGAAACCACCGTTTTGTACCAAGTCACATTCCACAGGCGGACAATTGCCCAAATCCTGATACACTCGCACCCAATCCACTTCCATAGCGGCGGGGAGTTGACCGATACCGTTGTTGGCATCATTCCAGGGAACATCAAGATAATCGCCGCCTACCGCAACATTGAGCCGTAGATAAAAACCTTTGTCGAAAGGACCGGGATGCGTAGTGGCATTGGGTTGGTCGAAGTCATTAATCGTGCCGTAGTGGTTGCCGTCAATATAAAAATCCAACTGCCCCAACTGCCATTCTACGGCATATACGTGCCAATTGTCCGCGCCATTGCCAGCCGGAAAAGTATAGGTTTTTTTCTCCTGTTGCTTGTTGCCGCCACTGATGCCCCAGTGAGCATTGCCGTAGGATTTGCTCATGTCGTGACCCTTGACTTCAAAGATGTCAATTTCGCCGCTTCGGGGCCAACCACCATAATGATTATCTTGCGGACTCATCCAGAAGGCGGGCCAAGTGCTGTTGGAAGCCGGCAGTCTTACCCGCGCCTCGAAGCGTCCGAAAGTCCAATTGATGACGTTTTTGGTCTGAATAAAACCGGAGGTGAAATCCACAGGCGTACCGAAACAATCGAAGCCCGGCTCGTGTCGCGCTTCAATCAAAAGTGAACCACCGGAAACAGAAGCATTGGCAGGGTCGTAACAGTTTTGTACATTCGAGCCATTCCAACCGCCGTTTTGATAAGTCCATTTGGTTCCGTCAACCGCTGCACCGTCAAATTCGTCTTGCCAGACCAGTTCGTAGCATTGTGCTTGGAGTTGAATCGCCAGAAAAACACAGATAATAAGTACAAGTATATTTTTCATAATTTTAATTTGATTTTTTGTAAATGTATGAAAAATATGCGGGAAATTTAGGTGGTGCTATGTAGGTTTTTATGGTAATTTTAATCTGACCCGTACCCTTGCAATTGCTCTACATAATCATGGATTTGTGTCTTCATTTCTACTGTACTCAAAAACTGTCTTTTGATGGTGATGAAATTATCATATCAAGCCATTTGAACCTTATACTTACTCATTTTAGAAACTAAATTGATAATAGCCTGTCCTCCAATATTGTATGCAAATTTGTAAGCGAGCTTGGCATCGCCGTTTTCGTATTTTTCTACCAATTCATTTACTTTATCAATAACGGGTTGCGGGTTTTCTCTGTCAAATGTAATCACAAAATCAAGGTTGGTATCAATATCGGGAAGCACTGCGCCTTCTTCAACGAGCAATATAGAAGCGATATTCATCTCTAATGCCATGTTGAACTCGCGTTGTAGTTGCTCGTGTTTTCTGCCGTTTTGGGTGGCTAAACCTACGAACATGTATGAGCCATGCAGACTTACAAAAGAACCGTCTCTGCTATGCGGACCGTGTACAGCCGAAGTCCTTACGCCGGTTTCACCGAATTTGTCCCCGAGAAGAAGAATAAACGTTCGCTCTTCCTCCATTATTGAATAAGATAAAAATACTTTCATAACATGCTCTTACTTTAAACTTTGATAATATTTGGGGAAATAACGCTCTATAATGATGTTACGGATGTCGCGATTAGAAAGAATGAAATCCAAAAACACCGACCCTGTCCACAATCTATATTCATATCCCAATATACAATTTTTTTCTAAATTTTCAAACATGGTTTGCAAGGTATTGACTACACCTTTTTTGGTGACTAAGAGGTAGCCGTTTGCACCGTATTCGTGTATCAGTGTAGGAATATTTACATTGGATAAATCGGATTTCCGAAGGTCACGATTGTAGAATTTACACTGAACCACCCATTTCCGCTCATAGGTGGTATAAACAAGAGGATCTTCTAACTCGAAAATCAGCAATATATCCTTACCACCGTCCGCCCCTTTGCCGGAATGAATGATTTCGCAAGAATAGTTGGCGTATTGAAGTCGAAAAAATGAAGCGACCAAATTTTCAAATTCCGCCCAGTCTTTGATTTCGTCTAAAGTCAGGTTCATTAGTTGAGTTTTAATTGAATGTGAGGGTAGGCTTTTTTGCGAATAAAAAACAATTCAATACGGATGTACATGTACACTTGATATCGAACATGTCCGGCATTTTTTATTTTTGTCGTATATTCACGCTGACGATATGTTTGATGCTCATTCTAAAGAAGTATAAAACAAAAAGACCCAAGTTACATTGAACTTAGGTCTTAATTATTGTAGGGAAGAGCTTATATTATGGGGGACATAATCCTCTCAACATAACATATTGTCCTCCCTTTCATTATCTTTAATAAAAGGAGCTATTATGGTGTAAATTTAAATAAAAAATTACAATTAGTCAATGTATGGCGCGAACTGGAAGTGTCGCGCTACAAGGACAGGCTTGCGAGGCGAAGGGAGGGGACATTTTCAGGGACTTTAAAATTAACAACAATGAAAAAATGGGCATTAGAACAGGCATTAAAAAAAATAGCCGAAGAAAAATTGAATCAAACCGGGAGTTTGGATTTGTCCCGTGAAGCTCTTGATAAAATTCCTAAAGAAGTATTAGAATTAAAGCATCTACAATCTTTTAACCTTAGCCAGAAGAGGATTTCGAATTATAGTTTTTTGGAAAAACTGCCTAACTTACAATCTTTAGACCTTGAAAACAACAGAATTTCAGATTATAGTTTTTTGGAAAAACTCCCCAATTTACGATACTTAAACCTTCGCTCCAATCAGATTTCGGATATTAGTTTTTTGAGGAAACTGCCCAACTTACAATCTTTAGACCTCAACTTTAATCAGATTACAGATATTAGTTTTTTGAAAAAACTCCCTAACTTACAATCCTTAAACCTTCGCTCCAATCAGATTACAGATATTAGTTTTTTAGGGAAACTGACCAATTTACAATCTCTAAACCTTTACAAAAATAAGATTTCGGATTACAGTTTTTTGGGAAAGCTGCCCAATTTACAATCCTTAGACCTTACCCTCAGTCAGATTTCGGATTGTAGTTTTTTAGAAAAACTACCCAATTTACAATTCTTAAACCTTCAATACAATCAGATTACGAATATTAGTTTTTTAGAAAAACTACCCAATTTACAATTCTTAGACTTATACTCCAATAAGATTAGGGATATTAGTCTTTCGGAAAAGCTGCCTAGTTTACAATCCTTAAATCTTAGTTCCAATCAGATTACAGATATTAGTTTTTTGGAAAAACTTCCTAATTTACAATCTTTAAACCTTCACTACAATAAGATTACGGGTATTAGTCTTTCGGAAGAGCTATCCAATTTACAATCCTTAGATATTAAGAACAACAGGATTCGGGATATTAGTTTTTTAGAAAAACTACCCAATTTACAATCCTTAGAAATTCGTGCCAATCCGATTTTTGATTATAGTTTTTTGGGGAAACTACATAGCTTACATTCCTTATACCTTAGTTCCAGTCGGATTTCGGATTATAGTTTTTTGGAAAGATTGCCCAACTTACAATCCTTAAGCCTTAACAACAGCCAGATTTCAGATTGTAGCTTTTTGGAAAAGTTACCTAATTTACAATCCTTAGATATTAAGAACAACAGGATTCGGGATATTAGTTTTTTAGAAAAACTACCCAATTTACAATCCTTAGACCTTAGGCATAATCAGATTTCGGATATTAGTTTTTTAGAAAAACTACCTAGCTTAGAATCATTATGGCTTATTGAAAATAAAATTAATAATATAGAGAGTCTTCAGTATTTGGAAAACCTTGCTGTTCTTCATCTTGAAAGAAATCAAATATCAGATATATCATCTCTAAAGCATCTCAAAAACCTCAAAGAAATTAGATTGAGTTCCAATCAAATAAAAAAATTGCCTGAATGGATACTAAATTTCAATTTAAATATTTCATATGGTAGTAGTGTAGGAAACAACAGAATTTATATTAGTAATAATCCATTTGAATCCCCACCAATAGAAATAGTAAAGCAAGGACGCGATGCAATCGCCAAATATTTTGAAGACCTAAAAAAACAAGGAAAAGACTACCTCTACGAAGCAAAAGTCCTCATCGTAGGCGATGGCGGTGCGGGTAAAACCAGTTTAGTACGGAAGATGAAGCAATTGGATAGTGCAATGCCCAAAGAAGGAGAAGACCGGACAAAAGGTATTGACATACAAGCCATGCCGATACGGAATATAGACAAGCCGGATCTGCCGTTTTTGATGAATGTATGGGATTTTGGCGGTCAGGGTTATTACCACAGCACCCACCAATTTTTCCTGACCAAACGCTCGCTATATGTCCTGTTGAATAATACCCGAATCAATAAAACGGATTTCAATGATTGGTTGCAGACTATCGCTTTATTTAGCGAAAACAGCCCTGTGATATTGGTCGAAAATGAAGTCGGCGGGGCGCAATCGGACTTAGATTTGAGGGGCTTGCAAAAGCATTTTGATAATATCCGTGATGTATGTATTGCGGATATTTCCGATGCAACAGATGGTCGCTTGGAGAAATTAATACAGTATATTCAATTTGAAATACAGCGTTTGCCGCACATCGGCAGCGAGTTGCCCAAGCAATGGGTAAAAATCCGGGAAAGCCTGAAAGAAATCGCCAAAACAAAGGCGCATATCAGCGATACGGCATTTTACGAGATATGCAAGCAACATGATATTTCCGAAAAAGATGCTATCCGACGCTTGGGTGGGCTTTTTCACGACTTGGGGATTTTCTTGCATTTCAGAGACGACAGGGTGTTGAAAAGGACGGTCATTTTGCAAAATGCTTGGGCGACGAAAGGCGTTTATACCATTTTGGATAGTGAGTTGGTGCGTAGTCAGAATGGCTATTTTACGATGCAGCAAGCCGAAAATATCTGGCAGGCTACGCCTTATGAGGATATGCACGATGAGTTGCTGAGTTTGATGGAAAAATTCAGATTGTGTTATCGGATTCCTTATTCTTCGCCGACTGCCTATATTTCGCCCAATTTATTGCCTGTCGAACAACCTGATTTCGATTGGGATACGCATCAAAATCTGACCATTTATTACGATTACGAATTTATGCCAAAAGGTTTGTTGGGCATGTTGATTGTCGAACTGCATCGCTATGTCAAGGATATTGAAAAGCTCGCTTGGCGAAACGGTTGTGTTTTTCATCACCAAAATACAGATGCCCAAGTCATCGAAACCTACGGCAATAAAAAATTGGAAATCCGCATCAAAGGGGCGCATTGTGTAGTCTTGTCGAGCATTATCATCAGTGAAATAGATAAGTTGAATGATTCCTTTAAACGAATAAAAGTGAAGAAATTAATCCCTTGTCCTTGTACGACTTGCCGACAATCCGATAGTCCTCATTTTCATAATTATAAAGATTTAATGAGGCGAAAAGAACGAAATAAATTAACGATAGAATGTTCTAATAGTTATGATGATATTCATGTTTTGAAAATATTAGACGCATCTTTTAATGAAAATTATATAACACAACCTTCTTTGCAAACATTAATCGCGCAAGGTAAAATTAAAGAGGCGATTGATGTTTTTGAACAGGAAAATCCAGAAGAGGCGATTCGGCTGATGTCGAGATTTAAGCGATTAGAAGAAGATTATCATTTGGGAAAGATTGTTCGGGAAGAATGGTCTGCGAATAGACAGAAAATAGCGGATAGTTTGTTGAAATTGTCGGATAGTTCTACTTCTCCACAGGGTTGAAACCCTGCGCTTTTGTGATGTACATACACGTTAGATTCGCAAAAGCGGTGGGTTTCAACCCACCGTGTGTCAAATAATAAAAAATCAACCATGTATAATCTACCATATTTCAAAGAGAAAGACCCCAAGGTCATCAAGGAGTTTATTAACCAACATCCCTTCGCCTTTATATCAGGTTGCAATGCAAAAAACGAACCTGTGGCGACACAAGTCCCGGTTTTCATTGAAGAGCAGAATGGAAAGCAAATTTTGAGAGGTCATATTATGAAAAATAACGACCATCATATCGCTTTTCAAGAGAATGAAAATGTGTTGGTCGTTTTTACGGGACGGCATACTTATGTGAGCGCGACTTGGTACAGCGACCCGCATACGGCATCCACATGGAATTATATGAGTGTACATGCCAAAGGCAAAATTCGTTTTTTGGATGAGGCAGGATTAGTAGATATACTCCGAAAAACTGCGCTTCATTTTGAAAATAACAACCATCAATCCGCCACGACTTTCGACAATCTGCCCGAAGAATATACGCGGCGGCTGATGCGTGCAATCGTGGCGTTTGAAATAGAAATAACTGAAATAGACAATGTTTTCAAATTGAGTCAAAACAGAGATTACGAAAGCTATCAAAACATCATCAAGCAACTCCGGCAGCAAGATATAGACGGGCAAGTCATCGCTGACGAAATGGAGAAAAGGGCTAAGGAGTTATTTCCTGATAGTTGATTGATATTATGCTGTGAGCGGGGTAGATTTTGGAAAATATTTAAGACAAAAAGGTCTATCCTTTCAAACTAAGTAGTCACTATTAAATAATCGACACTTTTTTGTATCTTGTGCTTATGAGAAAAATTACTCATTTGACGCAAGAGGAAAAACAAACACTTGAGGAGGGTTATCGTAATAGCTCGAAAGCTCACTTCAGGAATCGTTGCCATAGCATTTTAATGAGCTATGAGGGTTACAAGGTCAAAGAAATTGCTCGTATTTACAAAGTACGAACCCGAACCATCTATACTTGGTTTGATAATTGGGAAGCACATGGAATTTCAGGTCTTATTATGG
>CALIZI010000309.1 GCA_938028705.1 uncultured Saprospiraceae bacterium
TTTCATGGAAGGGCTTATAGTCCTCGCTCATTGGCAATTGGCTCAACAGTTCTTCAAAGAACATGACATCCCCCCAGAAAAACTGGAGGAACTAATGGCTTTCTTGGAATAGGTAGTTATTTTTTTATCCGTAGTTTTCAATTAAAAGGGAGTTTTGAAAAGGACTTCGACATTAATACTAAAACAGAAAGTGATAATAAAGATAGTAATGATCCCTCAAAAGTGTTGCAAAAATATCGTTTATTCTTACGTACTGCAATAGAAAGTAAGGTTTCAAAATCACAAGATATGATTGGTGCGGCTATCTGTTATGTATTGGGAGAAGATATTAAAAATGACGAAGCCACTCTTAAAAGCACAAATAAGAAGGAATTTTTAAGTAATCTTAAAATATTACTTAAGGAGACCTTTGAGGAGTTTCCCGAGGATGAGAATATACGTCAAATTATAGGCTTGAGTTCTTATTCAATTATCATAATTGGGGACGAGGCGCAAGGCACTTCAAAATATGATGAGATAAAACAACAATTTAAAGGACTCGAAGGGCAGATAGATACACAATTCATTAATATTTCGACAGAGTATTCAAAACAATGGATTCGTGTTACATTAATGGACGGTACAAATTCCAAAAATAGCAATATCATTGGTTTGTACTTATTGGTTACAAATTCTTTTTTAGGTTTATCATTTAAAGTCGCAGGCGATGTAAAACGACTTTCGGAGTATATAATTCAGTGGTCAAGGGTAAACGAACAAATACCTATTGCTTATGTAGATTTATCTACAAGAAAAAATGCTTGTCAAAAACAATTAGGTGAATTAGGTGAACCGATAGAAGTTCAGGAAAATTCAAAAGGTACAGGAGTTATTAATGTTTTTGCAAAAGCGATTGACAGATATAAACGAGTTGATTTAAAGTTAAAAGAGACAGAATCTGCGGTAAGTAATTTAGAAAAACAACTTGATGAATCAAAAGAAACTATTGAGTCTCAAAATCAACAAATATCAAATTTTGAAAAATCAGCCAACGAATACAAACAAATAGACTCAAAGTTGAAGGAAACAGTCGAAAAAGTGAGCGATTTAACGGAAAAATGTGATGAATCAAAAAAGGTCATTGAAGCAAAAAACAAACAAATATCATCATTGATATCAGATAAACAGTATAGAAATATACTTCTATTTATAGCTTTCCTTCTATTCGGAGCTTTAGCGTACCCCACCCATAAATATTATTCATTAACAAAAGATGATGAAACACCTTTTCGTATAATTTCTTATAGTCGAAAGCATATAGAACCATTTTATGTGAAACTGTCTCCGAATAGAGAATATCTTTTTATATCTAATAAAGCTAGAGAACCAGAAGGGGGACAAGAGTTTTTTCGTATCAAAGTAGAAGATATTAAATCCCATAGTAAACTAAACCTTGATTTGGAATACGAAACCATGAGCTATAACTTACATGCACCGTCAAATGCCTTCGGTTTTCTTTCACCAGATACGCTTATTATAAGTACAAACTATAAAAATACAATAAAAATACTAAAACTGGATACCAATCTCTCAAATTTAGACCAAATTGGAAAGGATTACCGATTCTCTCAAACAGATGCTTCCTTAGACGAAATAGCCGTTTGGTCAAATAAATTATTTGTAGTCACTACATGGCAAAACAATAATATCCTTGTCTTTCGCCGAACCAACTCTAATCCAGAATTTAATATAGATACTTTTGTAGTAAAGGATGAGGATGAGAAGGATCTACTCAGTCCTTCGGGTGTGAGTTTTCTAACCGAGAATCTGATAGTAGCATGCTTTAATTCAGAGAAGGAAGAGAAGAAGACACTTTTAATTATTGACATTGAAAAAGAGAAAACAGTCAAATCCTTGCTACCTATCAAAGAATTGAACGATGTTGATGTCATTAAACGGAAGCAAGGAGAAGGATGGTATGCTTTAACTTGTTCTGAATGGGCAAGTAAAGTGTATCAAGTAGATATTTCAAGTGAATCGGATATTTTAGATACCGCGAAGACCTTAGTCTTAGAGCCTCTCTCTATTGGAGACGGTTCACCAACTCATATCAGTTATAGCCCTGATGGAAAATACGCTATTGTAGCTCGCCAAAACCATAAGAGATTTGATTTAATATATACAGAAAAAATGAATTCATTAGATATAGAGAGGTCATATAATTTCCAAAGATCAGTATCTGATTTATACAAATGTGAAGGTCTGGAGGTTGATTGGTATAAGGGCATAGTATTTATACCAAACCTAAATAGTGGTGGTAAAGTATATTGCTTTGAATTAGAAGAAAAATATAGATATTCCGAATAGTGAACAATCTCGTAATTTTGATATTACCCCACTACCCCATGCCTCATTATTCACTCGTGGGGTAAAACCTCATCAAAAAATAAATATGGGTAAAACGCATTTTTTTACACTAATTATGTCAAAATAACCCCACGCGAAAATAACGCTGTAAACTACTGATAATCAACAATAAAAAAGCCTCCAATTCACCTTTCATTTCCAACTCATTCATATTTTAAGCTAAATTACTTCTACCCCTTGTGGTGATTTAGTCATATATATTTCTGAAAATTTGTAGTACACATTCACTTTTACTTAATGTAAAATAAAATTGTACTACATGAAAAAATTACTTTACTTCAACGCAGTTGCATCATTATGCTTAGTTGCATTAATGCACACAATCGCAATCGCACAACTCGCTAAACCTTGGACGGATAATCCATGGTTGATGAATGCCGCACCCTACGCAGAGTTGTCCACTTCTCTATCCAACAACTACAATTATAACCTTAATGCTTCATTGGAATTACGAAATCCGTATGTACCTATTGGGATTAAGGCAGGTGGTACGTATTACAATGATACGCAAGCATCTGAAACGTTTACACACCAATCCGTAATTCAAGGCAGTTCTTATGCCTTACCAATTTACATATTCGGTCTTCCGAACAAAATACTCATTTCAGACAGCAACAAACGTCCTGGGTACTACTCCCGTGCAGCCGGACGAGCATCACGTAAACGTTCAAAAGCGTCTCCCTGTTTGCGTCTATTCCGCGAAGGTAGTGTATTCAATGATTTGCTACGCGGCTTGTATGTAAGCCCGGAATATGCGATTCAGAAGCAAACGATTACTTCTACTTACATTCCTGAAGAGTTGGATTACACGGCTGTCAATACCATTTTCACCCGTACCGTATCGGTTATCGGTGGCTA
Source organism: uncultured Saprospiraceae bacterium (assembly GCA_938028705.1). Classification (GTDB taxonomy): domain Bacteria; phylum Bacteroidota; class Bacteroidia; order Chitinophagales; family Saprospiraceae; genus JAHDEO01. The sequence continues at coordinate 3,265 of CALIZI010000309.1, forward strand.
TAGTATTGCCATTGAAAACTTAGCAATTGGTGTGTCATTTGGCATCAAATTGAAAAAGCAAAATCTTACTGACTCAACTTTGAGCGAAAACACAACAATCGCTGAACGCCTTGCCATTACTACACCCGATACCTCTTGGAGTGTGTCGTTGGGTATTTGTTTTTAATCGACCAAAGGCTAATCAGTCTATACCATTCATTTTTTCTTTCTTGGTGAGAGTTAACTCTCCTTAAATTTTTATTATGAAAAATATCTTATATGTCATCATTACCCTTCTTGCTATTATAGCTTTTGAGACTGGGTGCAAAAAAAACAATCACTTAGACCCTGCCGATACTATTGAAGACGGGCTAATCAATGGAGTAAATGACTCGCTAAATGCCATTGCTACGCAAGATTCATTAGAAGCAATACAAGCAACGCTAGATTCTCTCGCAGCAATCGCAGCAGCAGCCGATTCTATTGCCACAGCAGCAGCACAAGCACTTCAAGACGGCTCGCCGATACCTGACCCAATGCAAAGTATCGATCCACCGCAAGTGTACAACACTACTACGGAGACCGACCCGACTGACCCCAATACGATTTGTACTGTACAGACTATCCAGTACGCACCTGAAATTGGAGAGCAGTTTCTTTATGACCCAACTTCTGATATTATGTGGGTTGGAAATCTCCTTGTTTATGAGTCAATTCTGGACGGTGGATATACGCCTATCGTTATTGAGAATCGTGCCTCAATCGTAATCTCTGCAAGTTTATTTGCTGCGGGCGATCCAGTTTCAATTGAGATAGAATCTTCGTCGTTGTCAGCTTATCGAGAAGCAATTAGTCAATTGCTGGGACAGGCATCTAGTGCAGTGAATGTTGGAGAAATGAGCTATTCAATAGAGGAGGTTTATTCAGAAGAACATCTTCGAGTTATGTTGAGCGCAGGTCTTGAAGTTGGAAAATGGTTTGATATAGCAGCTTCGTACAACTTCAATGACCAGTCTGTTACATCCAGAGTTATCGTTAAAATGGTGCAGCCTTATTATAGTATTGACATGGATATACCTGCCAGTATTTCATCATGGTTCAATGAGCCGGAAAATGTAAATCCAGAGCAATTTGGCGGTACATCACCAGTGTATATTTCTTCTATCAAGTATGGTCGGATGATTTTGTTTATGCTTGAGTCCAGTCGTGAAGTTGAAGAGGTTAAAAGTGCCTTAAATGCAGGTCTTAACGTGTGGCGCATCTCCGGGTCTTTTAATCTTGAAACAGAAGACAGAGAGGTTTTAGAGCAATCTAATATCAAATCCCTCGTGATTGGTGGTAGCGGTACTGACGCTGTTAGCGCGACTAGCGTTGAAGGTGTCGCACAATACATTGAAAATGGAGGTGAATTTTCCATTGATAGCCCTGGTGCTCCTTTAGCGTACACATTGCGTTTTTTGGCAGACAACTCTATCGCTAAAGTTGTCTTATCAAGTGAGTATCAAGTGCGTAATTGTATTACCACAGAGGAACCTGTTGAACCTGAGATTTTATCGGTTACACCTTTTGACGGGGAACCCGCTTATATGTGCTATTTTCATGCGAGTGGAAACAAAAGATTGGGATTACTGCCTATTTTTCAAGTAGAAACTCAGTTGGTGACTATTGGTAGCGATATATACGCCCGTATTACAGGTGAGATTCATTCTTTAGAAATCAATACTGGAACTGCCAGAGGTACTTTAGATGAGTTTATTCATCTTTACAGTGTTCCTGACGATTATATTTTTCTTGGGATTAAGAGTGATGTTTATTCGAGCGCATTTTATATAGATGACGACGAGGATGATTTTGACTATCCAGAGGTATATGGCGGCTTAATAAATTCATTTGAAGCGGTTACTCAAACTGACGGTAGGGATTTGCCTTGTGAGAGTGATGCTATGATAACCAATCCTTTTTGGCGTAGTCATCTTAGGGTTTACTTCAATCCATTAGAATTGCGTGTACTCCGTATAGAGTAAAATATACTTGTTCTTCGGTATGTGAGAGGGAAAGGGATTGTCTTTTTAGACAGTCCCTTTTGGTGTTGTGCGGCTTTTCGCTCATTTGAATATTTAGCCAAAAACCATTAACTTGCATACCTGACCATCACGATAAACATAGAAAAATGAATACGATAGAATTAAAAGAAAAATTATACCAATACATTGACACCGCTTCCGACGAGGAACTTCAAAAGCTCAATGCCTATGTAGAAGATGACCCGATTATCGGCTATACCATTGAAGGTGAGCCAATTAGAGCGAATGCACTCAAAGAGCGTGCGAGGGCAGCGAGGGCGCGTATCAAGGAAGGACATTACCGAACATTAGATGAATTGGAAAAAGAATCGGAAAAATGGTAGAAACTTATAGTGTTACCATAACAGACGAGGCTTGGGATGATGTTTACGACATTGTGGCTTATCTGCGAAGAAATGTTAGCGAAACCACTGCCCAAAATGTGAGAGTCGGTATCATCAACGAAACTCGCAAACTTGAAAAATTACCCACCGGACGACCAATCGTTCACGAAATGAGTAGTGACGAGGAGGTGTATCGTTTTGCCCTCAAATGGAAATACAAAATCATATTTTTTGTGAATGAGGAAGATAAAACCGTAGAGGTCATCGCCGTCACGCACAGTAGTCAACATCCTGACAGGCTGAAAGACCTTGTTTGAATATTTAGCCAAAAACCCCACGGTCTAAGTTTCAATCAACTCTGCCTTCACCACATATTCACCCAAACATTTTTCATTAAGAAAAAATATAAATTTCAAGTTGCCGGGGCGAGGAATCGTGTAATTATGTATGCGTTCAACATGGCGAGTCTTTTGTTGACCGGCGAAATTAACTGTGCCGTCAAGGTCAATGATGTTATTATCATCTACCGAGATTCGTAAGACATAATCGTGGGTGTTGGCATCGGCAGGTGCTTTATCCAAGACAATCAATACATCCATTTGCGGCAATTCGACGGGATAAGTCAAACTCCCTACATTCTCCAGAATAGTATCTACACTAATCGTATTTTTTGTATTGTCATGAACAACACTTTTTGCACATAATATTAATCGGGAAGATACCATTTGCTAATTTTGAATGAATGAAAACACCGTACCGACGACTTTAGCCGTCGCCGAGTACCAGCCACCTGACGGCTAAAGTCGTCAGTACAAATACTTGATTATCAATAAAATACCAACTCGCTATGCTTGTTTTGACTTGGTATAATGTGTTCGCTGAGATTAATAGATTTGAATGTAGAAAGGAAGATACTTGTAATTTCTTTGAACCAACGCACCGTCGAATTTTCGCGGATATGTCTTAGGAAATTCAAACTTTGTTCATCGCCTTTCAGTGTAATAGCAATTAGCAAAGCATACATCAAAACGATTTCTTCATTAGAGGAAACCTCACGAGTAATACTGTTTTTTAGCTGTGCTATCAATTCATCGGAAGTGAACATATCAGCAATATCGGTTATGCTTTGTTCTTCGCGCAGGTGCTTGTACACGTAGGCGGGCGTGTTGGCGTAGGCGAGTCTTTTGCCAATATTTTTTATGTTTATATGCTGTACAATTTCATTCATAGGAAGATAATGGACTTGGACGGTTTTTGGAAAATTGCCATTTGATGTGCGCTTTATTTGTTTGTTTTTCAAATATACAAAGATTCGTGTTGAAATCCAAAAGTTACGAATCAAAGCCTTTTTGCTCTTATGAATATTTAGCCAAAAACCGCTAATTTTTTATGTTTTGTAGTTTTGAAATCAGAACAAAACTTGTTTTAGCAATTCAAACATCAAAAATTCAATTTACGAATATGCCGTTGCACTTCTCTATCTACGCGGTCAAAGTCCGCTAAATCTCTGATTTGGTCTGCCATAGAACGCTGCCAACGTGCTTTGTAGGATGCTTTTCGCTGTTCTAATTTTGCTGTAAATTGGCGGTAATCTATATTTTTTGCATCGCATTTTGTTTTAAATTCGTTCAAATAAAACGTTGCATCCATACCATGAATTTCGAGCAAATACCAAATATCATAAAAATCTCTCGCTTGCATACGCTGTATTACAGAGCGCATTTTCTCCACCAATACCTCCTCCAATAAATAGCAAAGTAATTGATGTGGCATTTGGTCGGAATATCGAAGTATGATGTCCTGTCGTATAGGCTCAAATGCAAGGCGTTCATCCCGCGAAATATCAATTTTTATCCGTTTGTTGCCACCCTGTCCACCAAGCGGACCTACATAGCTGATGTAGAAATTGATGCCTTTATCCTGATGTTCGTTATTATCCGTAATATCAAGCGGGATATTGGTTTCTTCAAGCACATAATTGAATGATATTTTAAAATATTTAAAAATTTCTTCATTCGTAATCGTGTCGTTGCTTATTGTAAAGTCAAGGTCTTCCGAGTAACGATAATCTTCAAAATAGACCTTTTTGAGTACCGTTCCACCTTTGAAAATCAGTAACTCTGATAATTGCTCATGCGCGGCGATGCCTTGTAAAATCCAAGACAGCACGTAGTCCTTTTCAATTTGTCGGTCGCGTACCGAATCGGCATTGGCAAGTTGTTGTATTTCACTTGGTTTTATCATGTGTAAATGGCTGATTGAATGGTTTTTGTATCAATATTTTGTAAAATATTCCAACGATTCACATACTTACCTTCCTTTGGGAGTTCGGTATCCAATAAGGTGTAGGAGGTAGATTTTCGGGCTTGTAATTGCTCAATAACCGGAGAATTAATTTGGAGGATTTCCAATAAAAAACCAAGTCGCTTGAGTACTGCCTGCGAATCAAATTGCACGATATATTCAAAGAGAAGCTGAAAATTCAATTTATCTTTTGCCATATATATCGCCTTTGCAATTTCGACAATACCGCCTGCATAATCGGGTTTAAACAAACAATCAACAAGGGTTTTTTCCAAGTCAGAGCATTGGATTTTATGAAAATTATCTATCCAAATTTTCTTATATCCAAAAAAATGATGTGGGCGGTGATAAATAAATTGAAAAGAAATATCTTTGACGGTCAATATCGAAGGACGGATTTGTTTGTCTGTGACAATTTGCTCTTTCAGAGAAGGTTGCGTAATGAGATTATGGATTTGAAGTGCGGCATAATATCCGATGTAATAATTTGCCTCTCCCACCAAATGCGGAGCCAGTGAGTGCCACTTCGGGACAAAAGATACCGCATCCATCTCATAAGGAATGATGCAGTACAATCCTTTTTTTACCCGCATCAGCAAACTGCGTCGCGTCATATCACTCAATAGCTGTGTGACGGTTTTGAGCGATGATTCGGGCAGTGCTTTTGTGGCTTCTTCGTTGCTAAAATACCGTTGCCCCTTCCTATTGAAGTAGGCAAGTAATTTAGCGGAAGTCGTGGAAATATTTTTATGATTCGTAATCATTTTATCAGATAAAAACTGATTACAATGATACGAATTATAATTTTAAAAAGGAAATTTTAAGGTGATAAATTATTTTGATGAAGATTTTAGTTTGGGATGATTTTGTTGTGCGGCATTTCGCACTTATGAATATTTAGCCAAAAACTACTCTCGGCACCATAGCCAATAATAATTTTCTTTTCAAGCATCAAGCTCAAATTTCACCATCCTTTGTTATTAAAAATACATCTTTTTTAGCGGATATCTTCTTTTCAACTAATTTTATATTTTTTTCATAAAAAATTGATAATGAATTATTTATGATGAAAAATATTTCCAAATAAAATTATTTACAGCTAGTAATTTCAGCGGAAAATTTAATTTTTTGTAGTTGATGTAGGCTAGTATGATCGCTAATATTGTATCATAAAAAGTCGGAACATTTTATCAAAATCCAAATAATGGGTAATGATTTGATGAAAAACAAGACTATTAAGTAACACTCAACAATATACACCACACCACTACTAACTAAGTCATTTTTGTTTATGGCAGGATTTCCGTTTTACAAACAACTGGATGCTATGGACTGCGGTCCTACGTGTCTGCGTATGATTGCCAAATATCATGGCAAGGCATATTCGCTGCCTTTTCTTAGAGAGAAATGTTATATTGATAAAGCCGGTGTGAGCCTTGCGGGTATGAGTGAAGGCGCAGAATTGATAGGCTTGCGAACAATGGGCGTGAAAGTTCCGCTACGGACTTCGGATGATGAACCCGCTTTGTCGGATGCACCGCTGCCTTGTGTAGTGCATTGGAATCAAAACCACTTTATTGTCGTATATAAAATAACAAAACGTCATGTATATATTGCCGATCCGGGTTCAGGTAAATTCAAATTGACCTATCGGGAATTTGAAAAATCATTTTGCAGTCAGGGTGACAACGGTATTGCTTTAATTTTAGAAACTACTCCCGAATTTTATAATTCCGATATAAATACCACACAAAAAAAGGGCTTTAGTTTTCTGTTTCAATATCTGCGACCACACTACAAACTCGTTTTTCAACTCATTATTGGCTTATTATTGGGTACACTATTTCAATTAATATTTCCTTTCCTCACACAGAGTTTGGTGGACATCGGGATTGATACCCAAAACCTCAATTTTATCTACCTCGTCCTCGCGGGGCAGTTGATGTTATTTTTCAGTCAGACGATTGTGCAGTTCATTCAGAGTTGGATTTTGCTGCATATCAGTATTCGAATTAATGTGGGTTTAATCGCCGATTTTCTGATAAAACTGATGAAACTCCCACTCGGTTTTTTTGATACCAAACATACCGGCGACCTCCTTCAACGCATCGGCGACCACAAGCGAATCGAGACTTTTTTGACACAATCTACGCTATCTATTCTACTTTCTGTAATGAATATTGTAGTCTTTGGAATCGTCTTGGCGATATATTCCATTCCGATTTTTATGACCTTTTTTGTAGCTGCCGTTCTATACGTTCTTTGGATATTAATATTTTTAAGAAAACGTAAAGAGGTGGATTACAAAGCATTCCAAGAACTATCTAATAATCAAGATTCACTCATTGAGATTATTCAAGGCATGCCCGAAATCAAATTGCAAGGCAGTCATCAGAAGCGGCGTTGGCGTTGGGCGAAGATACAAGCGCGATTGTTTCGCGTTCAAATGAAGTCACTTGCCATCAGTCAATATCAAGATGCAGGTGCGCTCTCTATCAATCAACTTAAAGATATTCTCATCACTTTTCTGGCAGCTACTTATGTCCTCAACGGACAGATTACACTCGGTGCGATGCTTGCCATTCAGTACATCATCGGGCAACTCAACGGACCACTCCAACAACTCGTCGGCTTCATCCGTACCGCGCAAGATGCAGCGATTAGTTTGGAGCGTTTATCCGAGATTCATGGTGCAGAAAACGAAGAACTGATGGAGGAAAATAAAATGGACATCATCCCCGAAGGCGATATTCAAATAGAAAATTTATCCTTTCGATATACGCCCATTTCAGAGGATGTTTTGCAGGATGTCACGATTACTATTCCGCGCGGAAAGACAACAGCTATCGTCGGTACAAGCGGTAGCGGAAAGACGACACTCATCAAATTACTACTTGGTTTTTACGAACCCACCAAAGGAAAAATCCTTGTCGGTCATTCGCCTTTGAATATGATTTATCAAAAAATATGGCGGGCGCAATGCGGTGTAGTGATGCAGGAAGGTTTTATTTTTTCGGATACCATTGCCAATAATATTGCCGAAAGCGATGAAAATACCAATTACACCAAAGTCATCTCGGCAGCAACTACGGCAAATATTTTTGACTACATCCACACCTTGCCGCTCGGATTGAATACCATGATAGGTGCGAAAGGAAACGGTATCAGTCAGGGGCAAAAACAACGCCTACTGATAGCAAGGGCAGTGTATAAAAATCCCGATTTCTTATTTTTTGACGAAGCCACTAATGCCCTTGATGCCAATAATGAAAAAGTCATCATGCAAAATCTGGATGAGTTTTTTAGAGGACGCACCGCGATAGTCGTTGCACACAGATTAAGCACAGTGAAAAATGCCGACCAAATTATTGTATTGGATAAAGGAAAAATTGTAGAGGTCGGCACACATAAGGAATTGGTACAAAATAAAGGCTCGTATTATGCGCTCGTCAGCAATCAACTTGAATTAGCGGGATAAGGTAAAGCCCCCCGTACCGACGACTTTAGCCGTCGCAAGGTGTGGGAAAATTTATAAAAAATAACCTTGTATAGTTTTAAAATTGTGATTATCAACAATTTATTAATAGAAAAATTATTTTATTTATTTAATTAAAAATTAAAACAATAATTAATGAGTTATTTTTAAATTTATAATGATTTTTAAATAAAAACATTAACAACATTTAAATAATTATAATACAAAAGTTGAAATTTCAAATTAATTATTTTAAATATTTATACAATTTTTATTTAAATTATTGATTATCAAAATCAAATAAGTCTAATTATCTGACGGCTAAACAGGCTGACCGCGAATACTGTAAAGGCGAATTTATTCGCCACGTAAGTAATAAGTTTAATTTGTAAAATTCTTATTTTTAGTTAATTGTAAATATAAATTACGCCACACTTGGCGATTAAAATCGCCTTTACGAGTTGGCGGTCAGCCTGTAAAGTCGTCAGTACAGTATTTCAAAAATGCCTAATAATAATCAAACAACACTCACCTACTCCCCACGTCAGGAAATTGACGACCTCATTGGCAATCCGCCGGGGTGCTTATTGCGAAGCGGAATTACAGTGGTCGCGTTGGTCGTGGTGACGATTATCGGCTTGTCAGCTTTTATTCGCTATCCTGATAAGGTGGTGGCTACGGGTATGATGACGGGCGATTATCCGCCGATAGAACATGTCAATAAAGTCGCGGGTATCATTGATAAAATATATGTAAAAGACGGACAAGTCGTGGAAAAAGACGCAACGATAGCCTACATCCAAAATACGATGAATAGAAATCACCTTCGACAAATCGAGGATTTTATTCGCCAATATCAAAACGCAGCATACATGTCGGATTATGTAAATTTTTATTGTCCTAAAAATTTACAATTAGGTGATTTGACTGCCGATTATGCACGATTGCAATTATTGTTTAGTGAATTTCAAACGACGATGCGGCAGTCGGGTGTGTATCAGCAAATTAAGACTTTGGAAATCGAAATTCAAAAGACGAAACAATTAGCTTGTACATTGGAAAAGGAAAAAAAATATGCGAATGAAGAACTTGCATTGATTGAAAAAGATATGGGGCGCGACAAGTATTTGCATGATGAAGGTGTGATAAGTGAGTTGGAAAAAGAAGAGGCAGAAGGGGCATTATTGCGTTATCAAAAACAATATAATAATCTCGACATTGGCATCATTCAAAATACAATTAAAGAAGAGCAATTGCGCCTTCAAATTCAACAACTCAGCGAAGAACGCACGAATCAACTCAATACGTATCATTTTAATATTCAGGAAGTCATCAATAGACTCCAACAACAAATCGAACAATGGCACGAAACCTACTACGTGCGTGCAGAAGTGCCGGGCAGGGTCGTACTTCATTCAAATATCACACAAGATATTTTTGTTGCGTCCAATACGCCACTTATTTCGATTATATCCGACAGAAAAAACAGTGAAAAATACGCCAAAGTCACCACGCCCAATCGCGGTATCGGCAAGGTAGAAACCGGGGACAAAGCCATCCTCAAACTCGACGGCTACCCTTACAAAGAATACGGCACGATTACCTCTGTGGTGGCTACTATTGCCGCTTTGCCCAACCGCGACGCGACAGGCAAGAGCTATTACGAACTCAAAATCCCATTAAGCGATACCCTAATGACCAACTACAAAAAAGCGATTGCATACCGACCACAGTCCACACTAACCGCCGAAATCATCACCAAAGACAAAAGCCTCTTAGAGCGTTTACTCGAACAATTTTTAAGTCTCATTACGGAGTAGCGAGTGTAGAGTAGCGAGTTATGAGTTTTAGCATTCACTCGTAACTTGTTACTCGCCACTCGTTACTCATAATTCACAAACTCAATCCATTATGACACTAACAGAAAAAATACGACAAATAGAGCGTGTGGATGCGCTCATCCAAAAAAAGGCAACAGGTTCACCCGCAGTATTGGCAGCACGACTCGGTACTTCCGAGCGATATGTTTATAAACTTATCAATATGATGAAAAATCTCGGTGCGCCCATTTATTTTAATTACGAAAGAAATAGCTATTGCTACGAGAAAGAAGTTGTTTTTTCCGTTGGATTTAGAATCCAAAACGATGCTGCACACCACACAACAGGTGGGAAGCCTTATTTTTTTATGTCATTAAAATCACAAAAAAATCCCACTTTTTTTCTCACTGCACCATCTGTGCAGTGAGACTCTGTATCTTGTAATCGAAGATATTTTCAAGGGCATTTCTCTAAACCCTTTAAATGCGGAGATTAACAAATTAAACATTTTTATTATGAAATTATTAAGTAAAAAAGCAACTGTAAAAAAGGTGACTTTCACGGTCTTGGCAGAGAAAATTCTACATCAGGTTAAAGGTGGGATTATTGCTTTTCCTGTTGATAAAGATTTAAAAGATTGATACAGAAAGAACGATTAAAAAACAAAAGCCTTTTGATTCGCTCAAAGGGCTTTTGTCATTTACAGCGACTTGCCGTAAAAAAAATCCGACTTTTTCCCTCACTGCACAATCTGTGCAGTGAGAGTCTGTATCTTTGCTTCAAGAACGTTCTCAGGGTATTCTCCAAACCCTTAAATAGCGGAGACTTAACAAATAAATATTTTTATTATGAAACAAATTAGTAAAAAACTGATTTTGAAAAAGAAGACCGTTGCGGTATTGAATGACCAAGAACTTAATCAAGTAGTTGGTGGAAAAGGAACATATGCCAGTGTTTGTACTCCTTGTCAGCAGGTTAGCGTTGGTATTCCTTGCACTCGTTAGTGAGCGGCGTTATTCTGGAAACACTAATCACCAAAAACGAATGTCCTTTGATTCAATTCAAAGGGCATTCCTTTTCTCTAATCATTTAATAACCCGTATCATGAATACAGCTATACTTGAGTTAATATTAAATACTTCGGCAGAAACCATAAGACAAAAATATAATGACCAAGCACCTTTGAGTTTGATGAGTGGCAAACTCGGTATTGCCCTGTTCTTTGCTCATTATTATGAACTGACCAAACAGGATGAATACCTCAATCTGGCAGTCGAAATCATTGAGCAAAGTTTTGAATACATCTCAGGAAATGATGGACATTCAGATACTTTTGCCAGCGGTGTCAGTGGTTTAGCTTGGGTCGTCAATCATTTTATGCAAAAAGGGTGGATAGAGAAAGACGCAGAAATATTAGAACAGTTTGATGACTATTTAGAAAACATCGGCTCGCATTATTTTTCAAAAGGAAATTATGATTATTTGCATGGCGGTATCGGCATTATGTTATACTGGTTGGAAAGAGAAAAAGGTGAAAAGCACTTATTAAGTGCTTTAAATTTATTGGAGGAACAAGCCCTACAAAATGACAAGGGCATCTATTGGTTAAGTACCAATTTTAGAGCTAAAACACAAGAGGAATTAGAGGCTGCTGGAAAGGAAATTAACTTTGGACTTTCTCATGGAATGACGAGTATTATTTACTTTTTAAGTAAAATACACAAAAAAGGTATTCATCAAGATACTTGTCGCAGACTGATTATAGGTGCTGTGAAATTTATCCGAAGTCACCCCTCCGAAAAAGATGCACCTTGCGAATATCCATGTGCGCTAAATGTCAGTAAAACAGGTGATTATACGACAGGTTCCCCAAGCAGACTGGCATGGTGTTACGGTGATTTGGGTATGGCAATTATTTTCCTTCAAGCAGGTTTACAATTACAAGATACTACTTTAATTAACTATGCGAAAACACTTGGATTGAAAACCATTCATCGGAAGTCTTATGAAAAAACATTACTTCGTGATGCAGGAATTTGTCACGGTATGTTCGGTGTGGCTTTGATATACAAAAAGCTTTTTAAGTATAGTGAATGTTCCGATTTTGAAGGAGCAGCGAACTACTGGATCGAACAAGGCATCCAACATCTCAAAACCAATCCGATTGAAACCTATAAAAGCAAACACGCCGATACTTGGGTAGAAGATATGGGTTTGTTGACAGGGAGTGCCGGCATCGGAATGAGTATTTTGGACATGCTACATCCCGAAATCACTCAAACCGACGGCACAAATTGGGACAGAATTTTATTGCTTTCTTAACTCAAAAATCTGATTGTGAAAAACTACACCTTATTTCCGAAATATATCTTCCGAACTCCACTTTTACCACTCTCTACTTTTCTTGATGCCTTCAAAAGTTCGACACCGGAAGATACCTTAGTCGAACTAAAAAAATACCTCGACGACCCGACGATTATTCAAGCCATTTATATTGCTTCTCCAAGTCTTTATGCTGCCTACCACAACTGGCTCAAAGGCGAAATAAGCGACCCCGAAAAAATCAAAAAACTAACTTTCTCTTTATTAAAATATGTATCGCGGATGAGTTCGCGCTGTACGCCTTTTGGTTTATTTGCGAGTGTCAATATCGGAGAATGGGCGAATAAAAGTCATATTATTTTAAATGAAAAAGAGCAAAACTACCAGCGTACACGCCTCGATATGCAGTACCTGTGTGAGCTAAAAAATGAATTGGAAGCCGACAAAGACATCAGGCAACTGATTTCTTTCCATTTAAATTCATCTATCTATATCGTTGGTGATGAAATCAGATATGTAGAGTTCAATCCTTCTGCCAAAAGTCAAAATTATACCATCAGTGCTATCGAAAATTCCGAATATCTTGATACCATTTTTAATGCCCTTGCCAAGCAAGGAAGAATGAAGCTCTCCTCCATTGCAGAGTTGCTTGTCTGTGAGGATATTTCTTTTGAAGATGCTTACGAATATGTAGAATTACTCGTAGATAATCAACTGTTAATTAGTGAATTAGAACCTAATATCTTAGGAGACGAGTATTGGGAAAATATGCTCAAAACACTCAATAAATATCAATCAGGCTTACACCCTTCACATCACATATACAAAAAAATACAGGCACTAAACAAAGCAGATGACTTCATTAAAAACTTGAATGCAAGCAAAAATAAAGTAGCACGATACATCGAAATACAAAAAGAGTTATCAATATTCAAAACGCCCATTGATACCAAACATTTTCTTCAAGTTGATTTAAAAGGAAGTTGCGAAACCCCTCAATTAGAATTTAAAATAGCGGGTGCAGTGAGAAAAGCATTGGAAGTGCTTTTTCGACTTGGCAGGTATCATAGCGAACAAAACTTGATTGATTTTAGAACAAATTTTTATAATAAATACGAATCCAAACAAGTTCCGCTACTCGAAGCTCTCGATAATGAAATCGGTGTGGGTTACTCTACTAATAAAGTAGGCGCAGGCAACAAAGCACCTCTGATTGATAAGATTCCGGTTAGTCCGCCAAATAACAAAAACCATAAGGAAATCAAGTGGACAAAAACCGAAGATTATTATTTAAAAAAATATCTATACGCCATCAAAAATAACGAAAAAGAAGTCATTATTCAAGATAGTGAACTGCCTGAAAACAAGGAAAAAGAATGGTCAAAAACAACTGATTCGCTAGATATGATGATTCAAGTAATCAACGACCCTTCCAAAGAAGAACCCTTGATATTATTGAAGGGCGGTGGCTTCGGGAGTGCTGCCAATATGCTCGGAAGATTTACACATCTCGACGAAGGAATCAATACATTTACAAAGTCAATAGCACAACATGAATCTGACTGTAATCCCAACGCTGTGTTGGCATCCGTTTCGCATTTACCAAAACCGAGATTTGGTAATTTTATGTTGCGAAAAAAAATATACGACTACGAAATTCCCTTTCTGACCAACACAAATTCTTCTGATGAATCTCAAATAAAGCTGCAAGATTTATATATTTCTGTGGAAAATAATCGTGTTATTTTATGGTCTAAAAAACTCAATAAAGAGGTCATCCCGCGCCTGAGTACTGCCCATAACTTTCATCATTCTTCCTTGCCTGTTTATCATTTTTTATGTGATTTACAATACCAAAATAAAATCGGTATCCTCAATTTTAATTGGGGAGTTTTAAGAACACAATTTAAATATTTACCGCGTGTCAAATACAAAAATGTTATCCTTCATCGTGCTACTTGGCAATTTAAAAAGGACGATGTAAAAGAGCTTTTTTCTATAAAAAAACAAGACCTCAAAGCAAGCGTAAAAGCATGGCAAAAAAAATGGTCGATACCCGATTTGGTTTATTTAATAGAAGCGGACAATGAATTATTATTTAATTTGAATAGCGATATTTTTATACAATTATTTGTAGAAGAAATTAAAAAGCGACCGCAATTTTCACTTTCAGAATGTTTATTTAATGCTGATAATACGTTAATTAAAGATATTGATAAAAAAACATACACGAATGAATGCCTTATTAGTTTCGGAAAAAAAACACCCAATCAAAATACAATATTATCTCCTTCAATGAACTCGCCAAAACAAGAGGTGCAAAGAATTTTTAGTCCTGGTTCCGAATGGCTATATTATAAAATCTACATGGGCGAACAAGCTGCCAATGAAATTTTACTCACTAAAATCCAACCCCTTTTACAGCAATTCCAACAACAAAACTACATTGATAAATGGTTTTTTATTCGCTATGCCGACCCTAACACACACATCAGACTACGTATGCACCTGACCCAAAATAAGGCTTTTCAAAACATCATTCCGACTGTTCATCATACACTTGACCGCCTACTAAATACCGGAACTATTTGGGATATACAACTGGACACTTACAAAAGAGAAATTGAGCGTTATGGAGAAAATACGATACATTTATTTGAAGATATTTTTTATCACGACAGTCTTTTGACCTGCAAAATTTTGGCGCATACTTTCGATACACCCAATGATCAAAATTTGCTATTACTTGCCGCATTAAAATCCATTGATGCTTACCTTTCCAATCTCTCTTATTCATTGGAAGAAAAAAGAGACCGGATAAAAAATATAAAGACGGGTTTTGATAAAGAATTCGGAGCCGGCAAACATACCTCAAAATCAATCAATGAAAGCTATAAAAGCCTATTGGCATTCATCAAAAATATAGAGACTGACCCGCAGTTGCAATCAGAATGGTTGCCCATAGAAAAGGCTATTGAGAGTAGGTCGCTTGCAGTCAGTAATACCCTAAAAACAATCAAAAATCTACACATAGAAGGACAACATTCCGCTTTTCAGGAAAGTATCTGGGCACTTATTCATGTCTCAATCAATAGATTAGCACATACCAAAGCGCGAAAACACGAGTTGCTTTTTCACAATCTACTGTTTCGATATTACAACATGCTCATCTCTACCGGAGTACCTGTTGATAATTCTTGTTTTGATGTTTTGAAGAAAGGCAAGTATCTCGTCGTATAGCATTTAAACCACAAAAAAATTCACCTTTTTTCCTCACTGCACCATCTGTGCAGTGAGACTCTGTATCTTTGAAAAATTAACAGCTCCTCACCGAGCTATTTTTAAACATTCAAATATTTGTATTATGAAATTGTTGAATAAAAAAGTGCCTGTAAAAAAGGTAACTTTCACGGTCTTGACCGAGAAGGTGCTGCATCAGGTCAAAGGTGGTGTTATCACTCTTCCAGATGATTTAGAATTATCAGGTTGATACGGTAATGATAATTTAAAACGAAAGCCTTTTGATACCTTCAAAGGGCTTTTATTATTTTCTCCCTCCTGATACCAACATTTAGCCCAAAGAAGTCTATATTTGACGCAACAAAAAGTCAGATATGAAAAGGAGTATAACACTATTGGTAAGTCTCTTGATAGGCATTGGGGGGCTCATTGCCCAGCCCGAAACTGAAGAAACTGTGGAGCGTACACCCGACGGGGCAGTGATTCATCGCTTAGTGGATCAAATGCCACGATTTCCGGGTTGCGAAAACAGCGACAAACCCGCTGCACTCAAAAATGCCTGTGCCAAAGACAAACTCATTCAATTTATTTCCAACGAATTGCGCTACCCTGAGGAGGCTTCCAAAGAAGGCTTGGAAGGTATGGTATTGGTCTCTTTTGTGGTGGACGAAAGCGGACAGATTCAAACGCCCGAAGTAGCGCGTGACATTGGCGGCGGCTGTGGCGAAGAAGCCCTACGGGTGGTCAATCTGATGCCGCAGTGGATTCCCGGTATGCACGAAGGCGAAGCTGTAATGGTACGCTTTAATCTGCCGATACATTTCAAATTTCAGGCAAATACAGCGGAAAGCGACGACGAAACGACACAGTACAAACTCATCTGGGGTAATGCGCGACCTGAAGGTGTACCGAAAGCGGAGTTGGAAAGATTGAGTGAGGAGACGGTATATGTACGTGATTTGTATGGTAAGATACACCCTGTCAGCGAACTCGAATTGGAATACGAGCGCGGCTTGCGATATAAGCGCGTAGCGGGCGACGATGAAATCAGTGAACAAATGGCGAAAGTCATCAGAAAAGCCGGAAAACGAAGTCGCATTATTTTGTCTGCAATCATTCAGGGTCAAGATGACTTTCTGACCATCAGACAAGAATTTATCGTTAGAT
This sequence comes from uncultured Saprospiraceae bacterium, assembly GCA_938028705.1. GTDB lineage: Bacteria > Bacteroidota > Bacteroidia > Chitinophagales > Saprospiraceae > JAHDEO01. The sequence continues at coordinate 19,979 of CALIZI010000309.1, forward strand.
AATACTTGTCTTGGAAGGGGAAGGTGTAAGGTAAATTTCAATCGTATCGGGTTGATGTGTAGAAGCATAAGCCTCTGTTGCTTCCCGACAAGTGGAGCAATCTATCAAGTGACTTTCGGTTCGATAATGTGCGTTGTCATTCAATTGCTCTTCCAAGTATTGTTTGATGTCTTGCTCATTTAGGCAAGGAGGTTGATTTGATATTTTTTTCATGAATCCTCTCGTTTTGTTTGGATTTATAGTTAAAAACCATACCAAAGGTATCGTTTATATAGCCTTGAATCAAACAAAACGTGTCAACATTCCTGAGATTCTTACACTCCAAAATTGACAAATCAGTAATATGTGAAATGAAACCCATATAGCTGTTTGTTCTTGATAAAAATCTGACTATCAGTATTTTATTATAAATAAATTTATTTCATAATAAAAAAATAAGCCTAACCAAAAGCAATTATTCTTACATTGTATAAAATGCTGATTAATCCAATTTGGAATTTGGAATTTGTTTTTTGAAATTTGGAATCTACGATTCTATCATTTGTTTAAAATTCTCTAAATACCCTTGGTCTATTTTTTTGAATGCGCCTTTTAAGAAAACAAAAAAACAGCGATTGAGGTAGCCTTTCCCTGTGGCAACGGTTTCTTGCGAAATGGTCGTTTGTCCGTCCTTTTCGGGTGCAACCGCATTTTGATGTATAACTTGAAAGTCTTATTTTAGCCAAAAAATATTATGGAAAGTAAAATTATAAAAAAAGACGGCAATCGCCTGACCTTAGAGGTACAAATTTTATTAGACCCAAATTCTATGCTGAA
>CALIZI010000310.1 GCA_938028705.1 uncultured Saprospiraceae bacterium
TTCAGCATAGAATTTGGGTCTAATAAAATTTGTACCTCTAAGGTCAGGCGATTGCCGTCTTTTTTTATAATTTTACTTTCCATAATATTTTTTGGCTAAAATAAGACTTTCAAGTTATACATCAAAATGCGGTTGCACCCACCCGAAGGGGTCAGATACACTTCCTTCTCTCCGCCTTCTTGCCAACTCCACACGATATTTTTCGGAACATCTGTCCACAACAGCATTTGTTCACGCTCTATCCAAACCGGTCCTTCGCTCCAAGTGAAACCTTCGGCTATGACTTCCCAATTCGCTTCTGCATCAATAATTTCATGGAATGACGGGTCGGCGGCTTCCAGTTGAATTTTCGATTTGCATGAAATCATTATTAATACAGCAAATAAAAATACGTAAATGAATCTCATTATAATAATTTTAACTTGACAATGTCATGTTCGATTTTTATATAATATAGTTGGCATTTTGCTCTTGAATTTGGGCTACAATCTCGTCTGACATTTTCAAAATTCACCGATGATGTCATATTTTTCCTGCAAAGTTTAAATGTCTGACGAGTTTTAGCCCAAATTCGGAAAAAATATCCCATGTTAAAGGGTGCATCTCAAATTGTCGCATATAGAAAAGTGTAAAGTATTTTCAATTGATATGATTTTGGTCTTTCACCCAAATTCTATAAGGTTTTCGAAAACCTTATAGAATTGATTACCAAAACTTTATCACCAATTTTCATAGTTTGATTCTTGTCGAATTTTTAATTTTTCACCAAACAAAACTATAAATTTTCATTTGATAAAAATAAAAATACGACAATTTGAGATGCACCCATGTTAAATACAAACATATTTTTTATTTTTAAAATATGATATTATCAAGTTAAATTCGTAATACGCCATAGCACGGTGCTACGTCATTGCGTTTATAAAAACGGGTAAATCGCCATCACCACAGCAAAGCCCGTCAATGCTAAAATCAAGGTCATCATTGACCAAGAGCGAAAGGTTTGTTTTTCATTCATCCCCAAATATTGACTCACCAACCAAAAACCACTATCATTGACATGCGATAAAATAGACGCGCCACTCGCAATAGCAATCACTAAAGCCGCCAATTGTGCTGCACTCAAAGACATACTCGCCAACACAGGTGCCACCAAGCCCGCCGCTGTAATCATCGCCACCGTAGCAGAGCCTTGCAATACCCGCACCAATGCCGCCGCAACGAAAGCAAACACCAGCACAGGCAAGCCGATTTCCGTAAACATTTGCGCCAATTGTTCGCCCGCTTTGGTATCCACCAAGACTTGTTTGAATACACCGCCCGCACCCGTCAGCAAGATAATCGCTCCGGCAGGTTTGAGGGCATTGGTGCTGATTTTGTAGAGTTCTTCGCGGGTGTAACCTTGCCGGATACCCAACAGCCACCAAGCCAACAAATTAGCAATAATCAAAGCCGTAAACGGATGACCAATAAGAAGAAAGATGTTTTTTAGTGTAGCATTTTCGCCTACATTCAACAAACCGCTTTTGGTCATCGTATTTAAAATAATGAGTAAAATCGGTACGGCGATAATAGCGAGAATTGTAGCCGCAGAGGGCAATTTAGCATCGGGCGCAGACGCATCTTCGGACGCGGGTGCATCAATGTGAATTTTATTAGCAATAAATTTTCCATACCACAAACCACTCACCAATGCCGTCGGTATTCCCACCAAAAATCCTATCAAAATCACTCGCCCCAAATCTGCACCGATAATATCTGCCACTGCCACCGGACCCGGCGTAGGTGGAATAAAGGCATGGGTAATCGCCAAACCCGCCAATAAAGGAATGGCATACAAGAGCAGCGATTTTCCCGTTTTTCTTTGTAATGAATAAATGACCGGAACGAGGATAATAAACGCGACATCAAAAAATACCGGAATGGCAATGATAAATCCACTCAAAAGTATGGCGAAGGATGCCTTTGATTCGCCGAAGGTCGTCAGCAGTTTATTGGTGACTGCTTTTGCACCGCCCGAATGTTCCAAAATACCGCCGAATATAGCACCCAAGCCCACTACCGTTGCCACAAAACCAAGCGTACCGCCCATACCTTTCGAGACCGTATTGATAATGGCTTCGGCATCCAAGCCCGCCAAAACTCCGACCAAAATACTCGACATCAGCAATGCCAAAAACGCATGAATCCGAAAGTATAAAATCAGGATGAGCAGGAGGGCAATTCCTGCGAGTATGGCAAGTAGTAGTGTAATTTCCATAATGAGATGAATGAGTGAATTTTGAATGAGCGAATGAGTGAATTAACGAATCACGAATCACTAACATCTTTCCATTTTGTATGATGTGATTTTCCTTCGGGGTCATCTATTCGGCGATATGTGTGTGCGCCGAAATAGTCGCGTTGTGCCTGTATGATATTTGCTGACGAGCGGGCAGTGCTATATGCCATAAGGAATTGATATGCTGCCTGAAAACAAGGTAAAGCAAGATTGCCTTTGAGTCCCGCCTGACAAATTTTATTTAATATAAATTGCTGATTATCAATTATTTTACTTATTTCTTTATCTTGTAAAATTCTATTTGTTTTTTGTAAAATACTCACTAAATTTTCCATTAAATTGGAGCGAATGATGCAGCCATTTGTCCAGATTCGCGCAACTTCGGGTAGTTTAATTTCCCAATTCCAATGCTCAGATGCTTCATGAATCATCTGGAAACCCTGATGATGATTGACCACTCGTGCGATGTGATATGCCGTTTTTAATTCATTCAAATCAATTATTTCACCTTGTGCATTGCGTCCGTTCTGATACATTGGTGTAGCTTGCAAACGCTCTCCCCGATGCGCCGAAGTATATCGGGCAAATAAAGCCGCTGCAATCATCGTGGCAGGTACACCGAGTTCGGAAGCAGTGCTGGTACTCCAACCGCCTGTGCCTTTGTTGCCGGCTTGGTCAAGGATTTTATTGACCAAAAAATCATCGCCTTCACGCTTTCGCAAAATGTCTGTCGTAATCTCAAGCAGATAACTGTTTGACTCACCTCTCCCCCACTCTGCAAATACATCCGCGATAGCATCAGGGGCGAGTTGATTATGGAATTGGAGGAGTTCAGTGAGTTCGGCTAAAAGTTGCATTTCGGCATACTCAATCCCGTTGTGAATCATCTTGACAAAATGCCCTGCACCACCCGCACCTACATGAGTACAACAAGGTTTTCCGTTGGCATCTTTTGCTGCAATGGCTTCGAGGTAGGCTTGTACGATTTGATAGGCTTGGGCATCGCCACCGGGCATAATAGAAGGTCCTTTGAGTGCGCCTTCTTCGCCGCCCGATACGCCCGTTCCTATGAAGTGAATACCCGATTTTGCTAACGCTACTGTTCGGCGTTCGGTGTCTTTGTAAAGAGAATTTCCACCGTCAATGATTACATCGTCGGGAGAGAGAAGGGCTTGGAGCGTGTTTATCATTTCATCGGTAGCCGCACCTGCTTTTATCATTAAAAATATCTTTCGCGGACGCTCTAATGCGGCTACAAATTTTTCCAAATCATCAAATGGTAAAGTGCTTTCCAGTTCGGGAAAAAATTGGATAAAATGACGTGCTACATTTTCTTCCACTCCTGCCAAATGACGATTATAAACAGCTAAACGAAAACCATTTCGCCCTAAATTGCGAGCGAGACTTTTGCCCATTACGCCAAGTCCTATCAAACCAAATTCAGCCATGTGTGGTGTGGTGTGGTGTAGTCGTGTCGTGGTGTTGTAGTAGTACCACAACACAACGACACTACAACACCATTCGCAGAATAAAATTAACGATTTCTTCGGGTGTATTACTGATGCTGACGTGTAGGGCATCGGCAGGTTCTTCTAAGGTATCAAATTGTGATTGAAGAAGGTGGGGCGGCATAAAGTGGTCGCGCTGTTTCATACGGTCAAATATAAGAGAATATGTGCCTTTGAGGTATATCCAATCCGTTTTTTCTTCAATATTTTTGGATAAAATTTGTCGGTAATCAGCTTTGAGTGCGCTACATGCGATGACCGCACCGTTTTTTTGTGCTTCTGTGCGGGCGAGTTGGTTGAGACGCTGGAGCCAAGGGAAGCGGTCTTGATCCTTGAGTGGAATGCCCTTGGACATTTTGGTGATATTTTCGGGTGGATGAAAATCATCTGCATCAAAAAAAGGCATATTAAGATGTCCGGCAAGTTGTTTGCCGATAGTCGTTTTTCCACAACCGGAAACGCCGATGATGTATATGATTTTCAATGTGTGAATGTTTAGAAATATATACTGCTTTATGGTTAGATTGTTACATTGTTTTATATAGTCACAATTAAATCATAAATAACTGTTTATCAACAATATAGCAATATAACAATGAAACATTTTATAAAATAAAAAGTATAATTTTAAACCCAATACAGTATAACTTGATACAGCAATTCTCCAAGTTCTGTTAATCAATTATTTATAAAATTATTTTAAAATAACTTATTTAATTTTGTTTATGTAATTAATTAAAAATCAATTAAATGAATTTTTAAATTATTTTAATTATTATTTTATATAAATATTTTTAATTCAATTAACTAATTAATAATGAATTATTTATGCTTTATAAAACATTACAAGTAATTGATTATCAGAACTTAACGAATACCTGAACTTGATAATGATAGATTAAAAGTGATGATAATGTAAATTATGTGTAATAAGAAATTTACGCTGAATTTGAAGTAAAACTTGTCAGACATTTTAAAAATGTCTGACAAGTTTTACTTCAAATTCAGACCAAAGCATTTTTTTATAGTAAAAAAAAGTCTAATTTAACATTGTCATGGCAAAATACCAAATAATAATCGAACTTTTATAATTAAAAAACTATTAATCAGTATTTTATAAATAATAAACTTACGCACTATCGACACTTTGACATTTTACATTTATTATTTTACATTTTAAATTAATCCATATTTTATTTCAATAAATTTTTCCGCAAAAAGAGCGCGATAGCTTCATTCATTTTATCGCGGTTTTCTTTTTTTCTGAATCCATGTCCTTCATCTTTTGCAAGCATATACCACACTGCACCGCCGTTTTCTCTGATGGATTGTACCATTTGTTCGGATTCGGAAGCGGGAACGCGGGGGTCATTTGCGCCTTGAATCACGAATAGCGGTTTTTTGATTTCCTTAGTGTGATTGGTGGGCGATATGGATTCGAGAAATTCGCGCATTTTCGGGTCTCTTTCGTCACCGTATTCTGCTCGTCTCAAATCGCGTCGGTACTCTTCTGTATTTTCCAAGAAGGTTACAAAATTACTGATGCCCACAACGTCGATACCACATTTTAATTTATCATTATAATTGAACATCGAAGACAAGACCATATAACCACCATAAGAACCGCCGAATACTGCAATCCGATCTTTATCAAAATCGGGATTATTTTCAATCCATTCTATCAGTTTGCCAATATCTTTTACTGAATTTTCACGTTTGTATTCATTGTCCAGTTTGAGATAATTTTTACCATAACCTGCTGAACCTCTGACATTTGGAGCGATGACAGCAATACCCATTTCATGCGCCAAAAAAGCATAAAAAGAGGAAAAGAAGGGTTTGTGTTGCCCTTCGGGTCCGCCATGAATGGAAATCATAACGGGCAGTTTTGTTTTGGCATTTTGCGGTTTATATACAAAGGCGGGAATCTGCCTCTTTTTGCCTTTCACCTCGTCGTAGGTGTCGTACATAATTAGTTCTGCGGTTGGAAATGTCTCGGTATTCAATCCGCCAACTTCGCTCGTTGTCCAGCGTTTGGTTTGCATGGTGTTGAGCTTGATTGAATATACGTCTCCGGGTGTTTGTGTGGTATTGAGTACCATGCCCAATTCATCTTTGGTGGGGTGAAATTTTAGGGCGTATATTTGACCAATGGGCAGGTCGGGAACTTTTGAGTATTTGTCGGTTTTCAAATCCATGATATAGAGCTGACTAAAACCATTTTCATTAACAACGAAAGCTGCTTTGGTCTTATTGGTATTGGTGACAAAATTTCCGGCATCCCAGGGAATATCATCTGTGAGATAGGTCAATTTGCCTTTTTTGACATTGTATTTTGCTAACGTTTTAAATTCTGTCCGCTCGTCTGTAGCAACATAGATATGCTTTCCTGTTTTATCCCAAGCCAGCGGAACAAATACGGCTTCTTTACCGTCTGCGTTCATTTGTGTCAATTTATTGGTCTTGACATCCAGTATGTAAGAATTGGATTTTGTGCTGGATAGGTATTGAAGTACAATCAATTTGCTGTCGTCCGGCGACCAGTCGTTGACCAGCCAGTAGCCGTTTCCGCGGTCTATTTTGAGGGCGGCTTTTTTCGGTGCAGCCATATCAGAGACGTAAATATCAAAATCTTTTGTATTTCTTCGGGTGGATGTGAAAGCGAATTTATCGCCTTTGTTTGACCATGAAATGCCAAAATTGACCGAAGTGCCATCGCTGATCATTTCCGATTTTCCGGTCGGCATATCGTACCAATATATTTGTGCAAACTCATTGCCGCCAATGTCTTTTGTGAAAAGGAAACCATCGTAATCGGGCGAAGGGCAGAAGGTTCCGTTGGTGACGGGTTCGTTGAAAAAGGTGATTTGATTTCTGGCTGCTCCCGGATTGCTCACCGTATGGAGTTGGGCGGTATTTCCGAATCGGGTAGAGATAAGGATGCCCTCGTCGTCGGGTAACCAATCTTCAAAAGATGCAGTTCGTGTGTTTTGGTATTGCCGGACCTGCTCTTTGATGTCTTGGGGAATTTCGGGAATCCCCTCTAATATCAGATTCCCGATTTCTTTGCGGTCTTGTGCATTAGACAGGTTAATAGTTGAAGTCATCATTGCAATTAGAATTAAATTGTGGATTTTCATATTGTATAATTTGGTTGTGCTTGATTCAAAATCAGCGAAGGTCAAGTTTACAGTTCCCAAAAATAGAAGTTATTTATTGTTTTTACACCATTTTTAGCAATAAAAAAGGCAGCCGAATTATCTCAGCTGCCCAACCATTATGAAAACCTAAACTACTTATCTTGAAAAAATTATAACTTCACAAACTTGTCTGTTTGATACCTCAAAAGTAGTACAAATTTATTTTTTTTACCGTCAATTTTTTTGACCAAAATTTGTCATTCCTTACTTATTTTTTCGGCTACCCGTCTAACGCCGGACAGTTTGATAATCAGTAAGTTACAAACACCTTATAATTCAAGTTATTATGACAACTATGGACTATGGACTGTCCGACTATGGACTGGTAGCCATTTTTTCTTTTATATTTCTGATTTTCAGTAAGTTAATCGAATAATAAATTAAGACATCATTAAAAAAATATTCAACTGAGTTGAGAGATTTTTGGCATTTTTGACGCTTGATTTCAAGGGGCAGACTCGCCTTGCATTTTGGAAATGCAAGGCGAGTTTTCTTTTTTTCAACCTTGACTCTATCGGATTATTCATTTTTTAAATGCAAAAACAATCCATATTAGACTTTGGACAAAGGAAATTGGGAAATTAGGTAATTCTCTCTTTTTTAGATTTTTACAAAAAACAATTAATTACATGTTTTATTTTATTAATAAAATTTATTCAATTGATTATCAATGAGTTATAATTATAAACCTAATTTCCCAATTTCCTAATTCCCATTTTGTCCAAAGTCCAAATAACGTGAATGTTTTTTAACAATAATTTGATTTTTAAAATTTTAAATATATAATAATTTAAAAATAAATAACTTCATGTCCTATTGACACTTTTACATTTTACATTTTGTGTTTTACATTTTACATTTTTCATCACTTAATACATATGAGCGACCAAATTTCCTAATTCCCCAATGTCCAAAGTCCAAACCTGTGGCAAAAGCGAAAAATATCTCCACTCACAAAATATTTCCTCTCAAATAATGCGTACTTTTGTGTCTCAAATTGTGCTGATGTGTTGACGTGCTGACATATATTATAAGCATCTGTACATCAACATGTTAGTATCAGCAACTCAATACAAATTTTTATGAAAAATACACCACTGACCAATAAACACATCGAACTAGGGGCAAAAATGGCGGAGTTTGCCGGATACAATATGCCGATTTCTTACTCGGGCATCAAAGCCGAACATGCGGCAGTACGAAGTAGTCTGGGTATATTTGATGTCTCGCACATGGGCGAATTTATCGTGCGCGGACGTGAGGCAGCCGACTTGATACAAAAAGTTACGTCCAATAATGTCAGTAAGTTGGGGATAGGTGATGCACAATATTCTTGTCTGCCCAACCATAAAGGCGGTATTGTGGACGACCTCTTGGTCTATCGCTTGCCCGAAGATATGTGTGCCGAAGGCGAACAGGCATTTATGCTGGTGGTCAATGCTTCCAATATTCAAAAAGATTGGGATTGGATAAATCAACACAATGATTTCGATACCAAAATGATAAATATTTCGGACCAAACGGCACTACTTGCTGTGCAAGGTCCAAAAGCAGTAGAAGCTATGCAAGCCTTGACGGATATTGATTTGAAAGACATAAAATATTATACTTTTCGGAAAGGTGTATTTGCAGGTGCGGAGAATGTACTCGTATCCGCAACGGGTTATACAGGGTCGGGCGGATTTGAATTGTATGTCAATGTAAATAATGCCGCAGAGATATGGGATGCCGTTCTTGAAGCAGGTAAAGCCTTTGATATTCAGCCGATTGGACTGGGAGCGCGGGATACACTGCGTCTTGAAATGGGCTATTGCCTCTACGGAAATGACATTGACGATACGACTTCGCCGATAGAAGCCGGACTGGGTTGGATTACCAAAACTAAAAAAGGGGCGTTTAACTCCGTCGAAATTTTCAAGCAACAACGCGCCGAAGGCGTACAACGCAAACTTGTTGGCTTTGAAATGTTGGAACGCGGTATTCCACGACACGATTATGAGGTGGCAGATGCCAAGGGCACAGTAATTGGCAGAGTAACATCCGGCACCCAAGCCCCTTCATTGAACAAGGCAATCGGCATGGGCTATGTTAAAACTGAATTTGCAACACCCGATACCGAAATTTTTATTCTTATCAGAAATAAATCTATTCCCGCTAAAGTGGTCAAAATGCCGTTTTATAAGAGGGATGGTTTATGAAGTTTATGAAGTTGATAGAGTTTACAGAGTTGATAAAGTTGATAAACTAATCCACTCTATAAACTTTATAAACTCCATAAACTAATCACTCTATCAACTAAAAAAAGATATGCAAAAACAACTCATTACTTCCGGCACCAAATGGGAAGACATTGTCGGATATTCCCGTGCTGTTCGTATTGGTAACATCGTTGAGGTAGCGGGTACAACTGCTATGGATGGCGACCAACTTATCGGCAAAGGGGATATATATGCCCAAAGCAAATTTATTTTTCAAAAAATAGAAAAAGCCTTACAACAGGCAGGCGCAAGTATGACAGACGTGGTCCGCACACGTATGTATGTGACCGATATTAGTCGTTGGGAAGAGGTTGGTAAAGCACATGGCGAATTTTTTAAAACCATAAAACCCGCTTCTACTATGGTGGAGGTCAGCGGTTTGGTGAATCCCGATATGTTGGTCGAAATTGAAGTAACGGCAGTGGTGGAGTGAAGGAGTTTATAAGGTTGATAGAGTTGATAAAGTGATTAGTAAAAATATCACAATAAAAATAAAATTTTCAAAAATACATTATTTTTATCTTTTTAAACAATATCAAATTAATTCTAATCACTTTATCAACTTTATCAACTCTATCAACTTCACAAACTCTATAAACTAAAAACACATGAAATATCTTTACTGTACGTGGTGTATTTTATTATTATATAATATTTCTTTTGGGCAAGAAAACACTAATGAGGTCTTGCGTCCTAAGAAAACTATTGTCAAATTTTCGGTGCTTAGTCATCTTGAAGGCGAGCCTGTCGTGCAAGTTGGCGTGGAGCGGATCTTCAAATCCACCTTTAGTTTTCAGCAACAATTGGGTTATGTGTATCGCAGTCCGGTGAGTGCGCTTTGGGGGCTTCGCTCGCGCTCGGAGATGAGGTCTTATTTTAGTGCTACTGCCGAAAGAGCGCAAGGTTATGTGGCTGCCGAAGTGCTGTATAAATTTCTTCAAAACTACGGTACAAGAGAATTTTGGCGAGCCGACGGCGGCTATCAGCAACGTATTGATTTTCGTGCCAATCGAAATACGATTGGTTTTATGCCCAAAATCGGTCTGACCAATAATATATTTAAAAGCAACTTCGCTATTGACTTCGCCTTTGGCATTGGAGTCAAAGCGACCTATTATAAAAGCAATGTTCCCGGCGATGCTTCTCTCAATTTTAATAATGAAATTTTCTCGGATCCCACTTTTTTTAATCGTAATTTGAGAAATAACGGCTTCGAGGTATTGCCCAATATTTTACTCAGTCTGCAAATTGGATTTGTAGCAAATTAAGCACCAAATAACAAGCACCAAGCACCAAATTCCAAATTCCAAAAAACAAATATCAAAAAATGAAAACCTTGGAATTTGTGATTTGGAATTTGTGATTTGGATTTTGGAATTTGTGATTTGTGATTTGGATTTTGGAATTTGTTATTTGTGATTTGGATTTTGGAATTTGTGATTTGTGATTTGGATTTTGGAATTTGTTATTTGTGATTTGGATTTTGGATTTTGTGATTTGTGATTTGGATTTTGGAATTTGTTATTTGGAATTTGGAATTTGTGATTTGGATTTTCATGACAAGATTAAGCGTTAATATCAATAAAATTGCTTTGCTACGCAATGCACGTGGCAGCAACTTTCCCGACCTTGTGCAAGTAGCTAAGGATTGCGAAACCTTTGGTGCAGAGGGTATTACAGTACACCCTCGTCCTGATGAACGGCATATTCGGTATGATGATATTCCTAAATTGAAAGACATCGTCAACACCGAATTTAATATAGAAGGTAATCCCACACCGCGTTTTTTGGAGATGGTCTTGAAATATCGTCCGCACCAATGCACCCTTGTACCCGACGACCCGCAAGCCCTGACCTCCGACAGTGGCTGGGATACTATCAAACACGAGAGCTTTTTGACTGATGTTATCGCTCAATTGCAGGAAGCCGGGATTCGGGTATCTATCTTTTGCGACCCTGAAGCCAAATACGTCGAAGGTGCGAAAAAGACAGGCACCGACCGGATCGAACTCTACACCGGACCTTATGCCGAAGCCTTCCCGCACGCCCCTCAGCAAGCTGTTGCGCCTTACACCGAAGCTGCCCTGCTTGCCAATCAACTCCAACTCGGCATCAATGCCGGACACGACCTCAACCTCGACAATCTCCGCTTTTTCAACCAAGAGGTTCCCGGCTTACTCGAAGTCTCTATTGGTCATGCCCTCTTTGTTGATGCCATTTACTACGGTTTGCACAATACCATTCAAATGTATCTGCGCTGTTTGGAAAAGGTTTGAGGGTGGCTTTGCCTTCTTACTGGACTTTGGGGAATTGGGGAATTCGGAAACTGGGATATGGGTGCGATTCGTTTTTGTACCCGCTAATATTCTTGATTATCAATATTTTACGAATTTTAAATTAACTTGACGATAATATATTTAAAAAAAAACAATGTATTTGTGTTTAGGATGGAATATTTTTTCCGAATTTGGGCTAAAACTCGTCTGACATTTTCAAAATCTACCGATGAACTCATATTTTCCGACAAAGTTTAAATGTCTGACGAGTTTTAGCCCAAATTCAAGCCCAATACCGTCGATTATTGAATAAAAATTAAAAATGAGCATGGGTACAAAAACGAATCACACCTCTGGGATATTGGGGAATTCGGCAAACCTCTCTTTTTTAGATTTTTACAAAAAATAATTAATTACATATTTTATTTTATCCATAAAATTTATTCAATTGGACTTTGGACATTTTGGAAATTAGGCAACTGGGAAATTAGGTTTTAAATCGTAAATAATTGATTATCAAGTATTTTATTTTCATTTAAATTAAAAAATATTTAATAAATTTAATTTTATAATTATTTGATGAAAACCCCGATAACTATCGGGATACCTAATACCGAATTTCCTAATTCCCCAATACCCAAAGTCCAGTTATTCAATTGATTATCAATTAATTATAATTTTAAACCTAACCCAAGTTGAATATGTAACTCCCAAGTTTTTTAGGTAGTTTAGTTGTCAGACGAATGCTGTTTTAGAAGGCACCGATTATTTGATAAGATCTTCGCTTTTAGCAAAAGAATTCGTCTGACAACTCTCCCCGCTCTGATTTTTGGGGGCTACATATTCAACTTGGGTGAAACTGTCAAGTAACTCTCCACTTTTATCGAGTTGATCAGCCATGAATGCCTTTAGTGCTTTTTTGAGTAAACGGTTATTTTTTTTTACGCATTATAATTTTTTTTATTACTAATACGCAAAAGTATAACCTTTTGCAATTTTTTTACACCTCAGTAGGCTGATTTTCAGCTTACTTAGGTGTTTTTTACTCACACCAAATTAAAAGGAAAAAGGGGCATGTTTAGATTTGCCGTAGAAGTAGTTGACACTTTTTCACGCAGAGAACGCGGAGTTCGCAGAGGGTTAGTTATCAAATCTCTGCGACCTCTGCGTTCTCTGCGTGATTTACTCAATTTGAAACCTATACTACATGTCAAAAAGTGTCAACCGTATTTCTAAACATGCCGAAAAAGGGCATTTATTTTAGACTTTGGACAGAGGAAATTGGGGAATTGGGAAATTAGGTAATCCCGATAACTATCGGGACTTTTTTAGATTTTTACAAAA
>CALIZI010000311.1 GCA_938028705.1 uncultured Saprospiraceae bacterium
AGATTGAATTTTCTATGTCAGATGCGGCGGCGGCAGATGCTAACATATCAGCCTTGTTCAGAACTATCGAAGCCGGTACGTTTGACAGATACTACTTTACTTTTGATGAGGAGCAAAAATTTTCATCAGCTAGCAGTAGCAGCGAATTTGTGAACGTCAGTGTATCAAATGGTACTGAAGTGAAAGTTGAAGTAGGTGAGGGTTTTGTTTTTGGTGCAGATGCTGCATTTACCTTGACCTTAGAAAAATAAATCTTCCAAAGAAGATGTTTAAAAAAGGGCTTTCCATGTATGTGGAAAGCCCTTTTTAATCATCAGGACTCCTTATCCAAGAATTCCAAAATATACCGATTCACCGATGCCGATTGCTCTCCTGCTACTTTACAGTGTAAGCGAATACTATTAGTTTCGACAAATTGACTTTTCATATTAAAATGTGGTAGTCCTGTATTTTTAATGCTAAAACCACTAAGTTCACTAAGTACACTAAGTTCACGAAAACCTAATTAACGTAAAAAGAAAACTAAGGTAATGTAAGAAATTCATTATCAATTACTTAAAAATTCTTTGCGTCCTTTGCGTCTGTTTGGTTTTCGTGTCCTTAGAATGGGCAAGCGATATGATTGAGTAATGTCATAAAATATACAATAAAGCCCCGTTTCTTCATCCGAAACGAGGCTTTTATTTTTTTAAAACATTCTTAATCAGTTGGAATTTGGACATTTTGGAAATTCGGTAACTGGGAAATTCGGTTTTAAACCGTAAGTAATTGATTATCAGTTATTCCAAATTTATTAAATAAAAAAAATATTCAATTAATTTAATTTTATAATTATTTGATAAAAATCCCGATAATTATCGGGATACCCAATACCAAATTTCCTAATTCCCCAATGTCCAGTTAATCAGACGATTAAGAAACAATGTCATCAAGTGCATCTTTGGCTTCTTTCAGATTGTCGGCTACGGCATCTTTGGCATCACTAAGTTTGTCGAGACTACCGCTCGCCCCACCCGATAAAGTTTCTTTTGCCTCATTGACGAGGTCAGAAAAAGAACCTTTCACATCTGCGGCTTTATCGGCAATTGCGCCACCTGCACCAGCAAGTTTGTCGCCTGCACCACTGTTAGCAGCACCATCTTTGATGTCACCTGCCTTATCAACGACTGCATCTTTAGCATCACCGAGTTTATCACCCGCTTTGTCTGCGAGGTTGGCAGCACCGTCTTTGACATCACCTGCCTTATCAACGACTGCATCTTTGGCATCGCCGAGTTTGTCACCCGCTTTGTCTGCGAGGTTGGCAGCACCGTCTTTGATGTCACCCGCTTTATCAACGACTGCATCTTTGGCATCACCGAGTTTGTCACCCGCTTTGTCTGCGAGGTTGGCAGCACCGTCTTTGATGTCTCCTGCTTTATCAACGGCTGCATCCTTCAAATCACCTGCCTTATCCATAGCTTTTTCAGCAAAGTCAGAGGCACTTTCGCGCAAGTCGGCAGTTTTCTCCATAGCCACGTCTTTTAAATCACCCGCTTTGTCCATGGCTTTTTCAGCAAATTCCGAAGCATTTTCACGAAGGTCAGCAGTTTTTTCTAATGCCACATCTTTTAAATCACCCGCTTTGTCAACAGCTTTCTCCGCAAGATCACCGGCAACATCTTTTACATCTTCCAATACGTCCTTAGCTTTATCTATATTGGAAGGACTAAAAATACCTTTAATTGAATTGATTAGTTTGTTAAGCATGATTTATAGCAATTTTTTAAATGAATCAAGTGTTTGTTTAAATCCGTTTTTTTGAGTTTGTCGTGTTGGTTTTGTTTGTGGCTGACAAAAATAAAAAATTAAACGAGTATTTTGGAATAAATTGGTATTAAAATAATTGTTGACATAAAAAAACACTAGCCGCCAATGAGTTAGAGAAAACGAAAAAATAACCTACCTATCTGATAAACAACTCGGTTATTCATTTAAAACTTTAAATAACATATATTAAAAATATATTAATGATTTTAAATGGTTTATTTTCTTCCTCTTCCCTTACATTATATTTCCCTTTGCCCAAGTTGAATATGTAGCCTCCAAAAATCAGAGCGGGGAGAGTTGTCAGACGAATTCTTTTGCTAAAAGCGAAGATCTTATCAAATAATCGGTGCCTTCTAAAACAGCATTCGTCTGACAACTAAACCACCTAAAAAACTTGGGAGCTACATATTCAACTTGGGCTAAACTTTTTTGCATAAGTCTCCCATACACTCTCACTAACAGGTATAAAAAATGAAATCAATATATGTTTTAATCATGGCTATGCTGCCATTTACAGCAAATTCTCAAGAGGAAATCGAATGGTTTGATGAATTAGCATTAGAGGAAATACGACCCAATACAAAGAAAAAAATTTGGTTAAAAATGATTGAAAACGGGATGTCTCAACCAATAAATATTCCGGTCATCATCATTAAAGGGGATGTCCAAGAACCTGTATTGGGGCTAATTGCTGCAATTCATGGAAATGAATTAAATGGTATAAAAGTAATTCAAGAACTGACCAAAGATATCAATGAAAATGAGTTTAAAGGAACTTTAGTTGCCATACCGGGAATAAACGGAATAAGTATAACACAACACAGAAGGAGGTATATTGATGAAGAAGATTTGAATAGAAACTTTCCCGGAAAAGAACAGGGCAACAGGTCTCAGCAGTATGTATGGCAGATTAATCATAAAATATTGTCTGAATTGGACTATTTAGTAGATATGCACACTGCGAGTTTCGGTAGAGAAAATTCTCTTTATGTCAGAGCAAAATTAGATGAAGAAGAAATTGCTCAGATGGCAAGATTACAAGATGCGGATATAGTATTAAACAGCAGTGGATTGCCCAGTGCAGGCAAGCAAACCCGAGTAAGAACGATGAGAGCAGAAGCGATGTTAAAAGGAATACCAAGCATTACGGTTGAATACGGAAATCCTCAAGTCTATCAGACAGATATTATTAAAAGAGGTGTGAAAGGAATAAAGAACCTGATGCGGTGGTTAAAAATGATAGAAGGAAGAACAGAAAAAGTAAATGAAGTGACCTATTGTAAAAAATCGTATTGGATATATGTCAGAGAAGGAGGCTATTTGGAAATATTGGTCAATCTGAATCAAAAAATAAAAAAAGGTGATTTAATAGCTATAATGAGAAATCCTTTTGGAGACATCTTAAACGAATATCGCTGCCCGGAAGATGGTATTGTAATTGGAAAAAGCAGTAATCCAATCAATATGAATGGAGGAAGAATCCTTCATTTGGGTATTATTGATGAATCATTAAAATAAATTATCTTGGCAAAAATATGTTTAAAAATATTAATATGATAACTTGACAATGTCATGTTCTATTTTTGTTTAATATATACTGTATTAGGTTTAAAATTATACTTTTTATTTCAAAAAATGTTTCATTGTTATATTGCTATATTGTTGATAAACAGCTATTTGTGATTTAATTATGGCTATATACAACAATAAAACAATCTAACTAACCATAAAGCAGTATAGTTAGAATTTTGCTCTTGAATTTAGGCTAAAACTCGTCTGACATTTTCAAAATTCACCGATGATGTCATGTTTTTCCTGCAAAGTTTAAATGTCTGACGAGTTTTAGCCCAAATTCGGAAAAAATATCTCATGTTAAATACAAACACATTTTTATTTTCAAAACATGACATTGTTAAGATATATAGTATATTTATATGATAATTATATAATGCTTTTAATCATTATTT
>CALIZI010000312.1 GCA_938028705.1 uncultured Saprospiraceae bacterium
AAACGCAGAGTTCACAAAGTGTTTCTAAGTATTTAATCATGAATTTCTTACGCTCACTTAGTTTTCTTACTTCGTATTTTCGACCCTTGTGTTCTTCGTGTCCTTTGTGGTTACAGCATTACATGAGTAACACTACCAAAAGATTTATAAAGTAAAAAAAATGTTATAATATTTTTGTAAACAAAAAAAATGAATTACCTTAGATAGTAGAAAAGTAAGATGACACTCGATTTATCTCATTTTTATTATCAAATGAAAATCAAAATGAAAAAAATGATACGATTTAGCTCATTAATATTGATAATGAGCCTATTCTATATGCAGTCTCTGCATGCCCAATGTCCTGCCGGACAAACCGAAATCAGCATAGAAATAAATGCAATCAGTTTTGGCACCGAGATTTCTTGGGAACTTGTCAATACGACCACAGGAAATGTAGAAGCCAGCCAACCTTGTGGTACTTATGCTACCGGAGATGTTGTATTAGAGGGTCCTTTTTGTGTCAATAATGCCGATTCTTATGTATTGATAGGCTATGATACTTTTGGCGACGACTGGAATGGTGGTTTCTTTAATCTCATCATTACCGAAGATGGTTCTATCAATGGTTGCCCACCACAGGACGGCTGTATTTTGCTCGCCAATGGCGGTCAAAATCTGGATGTTGAGCCAGATGTACCCTCTACAAATACTTGTGCAGCAGGCACTAATGAAGAATTTATTGTTGCGCTACCTGCACTTGGTTGCCCTGCTACGATTGTCGGGTGTGATGACCCTACGGCATTAAATTTCAATGCCTGTGTCAATGCACCGGATAATGCGACTTGTGTATTTCCTGCCGAAAGTGACGGTTGTGATGAACCTCTGCAAATATGCGGAACAACGCCACTCACTGCATCGAATATAGCAGCTACTACCGAAGCCAACGATCCGATACCTACTTGCGTTGGTAGTCTCGAAAATACGGTTTGGTTTACCTTCGATTCAGATGCCTCCGGTACTCCAATTGATATTACTGTTACCGAAGATGCCTGTACGAATACTTTTGGATTACAAGTAGCCATTTATTCCGGTATTGACTGTGCAGGAGGTGGAATTGAAGAAGATTGTAATGCTATCGGACCTGTTTACACGCTATCGCTTGCCACACCTGTTCCCAATACGACCTACTATGTATATATAGATGGTAATGCGGGTAACGAATGTTCATTTACGATTGAAGGCAGTGGTGGTATTGCTGAATGTTGCGGACCGGTATTTACATTAACCCCTACTTGTCAACCGGGCGATGAAGATAATTTTTATGTCGATATTGATGTTAGCGATCTTGGTACGGATACAGAATATACCATTACGGGGGGTGCCAATATTACCGCTACCGGAACAAGCACGCTTGGTCCTTTTTCGAATGGTACAGCCACCATTACCCTCAGTGCCGTCAATACGGTTTGTGAGGTCGCTCAGTTGGTTGATTTTGATTGCTCTTGCGACCCGCTTGCCGTCACTGCCGGTGAAGATTACGGACCGGTATGCGCTACTGATGCCGGACCTTTTGAACTGACTGCTGTAAGGGAAGATGTTATTCAGGGAGGTTTCTTGGGTACTTATACCGTTACGTCCAATGCTGCCGGAAGTTGTACTGCTACACCGGATGATACACCTACCGTTTTGCCACTCGGAGATGACGCAGGTAGCGGAGCTATTGCCTTGCCTTTCCCATTCGATTTTTATGGAACGACTTATAGCTCGGTTTGTGTCGGTTCAAATGGTTATATTACATTCACATGTGTAGATGAAACCGACTTGTCGGAAGATCCTTTTCCCAGTGCTGATGATCCGAATGCTATAATTGCATTATTCTGGGATGACCTCGATCCGGGTAGCGGTGCAGATGGTGTCATCAGTTATTTCAATGCTACTGTCGGCGGACAAAGCTGTTTCGTAGTTGAATATAATGGCGTACCTCACTTTCCGGGACCGGGCGAACCGACTGTTACGGGACAAATTATCCTTTGTCCTGACGGAAGTATTACGATTAATTGTATAGATTGTCAGTCTGACGGTGGTACGGATACTGCCGGACAAGGTATTGAAAACGAAGATGGTACACTTGGTGCATTTGACCCGGCTTTTCCCGGTGGTACTGTTCCCGGCGCACCTTCTACGAGCAATTGTACGACCTATACACCGGATATAGCACCTGATACACCTTGTGATTTTGTAGGTTGGGCAACTGACCTCAACAATATTGCAGGTACAATCGTAGATGTTAATGAAGTAGCTAATGTTTCTCCAAGTGTGACGACAACTTATTATGCTGTTGTAGATTGTAATGGTATCTTATGTGTTGATGAAACTGTTGTTACCTTAGACCCTGCATTATGTGAAGAACCCGAAGAAGTACCTACTGTCGGTGAATGGGGTTTAATCATACTTGGTCTTCTGATGTCTATCACCGCTGTACTTGGTATCCGTCAACGTAGAAGAGAAGAAATTTATAGTTGATTATTTTTATTATTTATAAATTATTTTAATGTGTAAATTTTTTATCAACAATATTTGACATATATTAAAAACGTAGAGAACACTTTTTTGTAATGTAAACACTCCAAATTGATTAATCATGTGGAGTTTGTAGAGATTTGATGATTAAGTCTCTACAGACTCTGCGTGAAAAAGTATCAACTAATTTTTGTTAAAACATCCTCAATATTTTTATTTTTTTCAGTCAACAAATATAAACTTAATAATGAAACAATCAATTATTTTTCTCATCGGTCTGTTTTTAATTTCTACGACTTCCATACAAGCACAAGAGTTGCTGAAAGTTGATGAAATCAAAGTTGTCAATACCGAAGTAAATAATATCACTATACAGATTAATACAGCGGGTAAAGGTCAAATCATTTCCAACAAAATCACTCAGTCTGAAGTAAATCAGAAAACCGGATATACCACGACACTTAATGGTGATAACTCCCTGCTGACGCTGAACTTTACCCGTCAATTCAACGAAAGAGAACTGTCCACCCTTCTTGAATACTCCGGTATAAAACTACAGGGTGCCGCATTCGGACAACTCTACGATATTATTAATCAATAAGTGCAAATTATTGACAAGTTCATCTAAAGTATAAAAGTAGTTGATAGTTTTGGAATCTGATTTTAAAAATCAAAACAAAATTTAAATACTCCGTTTACTAAACTTCAAAAAGTTTGGTCTCCGATAGCTATCGGAGAAGTAATGTACTGATTTTTAGATAGTTACAGACTTTAGTGCTCTGCCCACGTTTAGCAAACTTGAAAAGTTTACCAAACGGCTTACTTATATTTTGTGTAAAATTAATATCGTATGAAGTGTCAACCAATCGATAAACTTGTCAAATTATTAAATATTAACAAAAAGGAGATAAGTGAAAACTTATCTCCTTAATAATTAGGCGTGGTTAAGTTGGTATATTAATTTACTTTATGAGTAACTTGCCATGTTTTATACCGTCACCAATCTGAATTTGGTAAAAGTAAATTCCGGTTGCCAGCGTATTGAGGTCATCCATTCTCAAATGGCTTGTACCTATATTGAGTGCTTTATTATAGCTGCGAATGACTTTGCCTGTGCCGGTCATTAAAGTGATTTGAACATTGGCTTCTTCTAATGCATCTATCTCGAAGGTCACATAGTCATTTGCAGGGTTTGGATAGATGTTGACAGAGACGGGTGATGTTTCTCCTACAAGACGAGGAACTGCATCGACTGGTCCAACATCACCTGATAATGCTACCTTACAAGTTGTTTCATCTCTACTACAATCTATTACATTTACTGTAAAAGTAATGGTAGAACTACACCCTGTGCTAGTGTCTGTTACAGTAACGGAATACTCGCCGGAAGTAGTAACTTTCTTTGTCTTCCATGGTGCATTACTACTTGGAAGAATGCCAGTCCATTCATAAGTATATTGATTCCCTGTTGGCTTTACTCTAAGTCTGGTATAACTTCCTTTGCAAATCGTAATATTACAATTTGGAAGTGTTATCCATATTGGTTTTGGTTCACAAGGGATTAGTGCCTCGCAGCTAAGTTCCGGTCCTTCACACTCGCAATCTTCAACAGCGACTGACCCCGAATTTCCATTACCGTCTTGGTCAAACCACCATTGATAGGTGCCATTTGAGTCATAATGATGTGTAATTATTGTAGAGTCTCCGCCTGCGGGGGCAGAACCGGAATAGCATTGCCCGTTTGGATAATCAGGACAAAAAGTCCAATCTTCGCCGGAACAATTAAAATTAAGCTCATAAACTACGCAACACTTATCTATAGAGACCACAGTGGCAAAAGCACTATTTGAATCGCAGCAATCCTCAACAGTGACTGAACCTGAATTTCCATTATTACCTTGGTCAAACCACCATTGGAAGGTGCCATCTCCATTGTATTCATGTGTAATTTGTATTGAGCCACTCGGGTCGGGGCTACCTGTATAGCATTGTCCGTCTGGAAAGTCAGGGCAAAAAGTCCAATCCTCACCGGAACAATTAAAAGTGAGTTCATAGACAACTTCACATCCGTCTTGTGAAACTATGGTAGCAAAAGCACTATTTGAGTCGCAACAGCCCTCAACGGTAACTGAGCCCGCATTTCCATTATTACTTTGGTCAAACCACCATTGGTAGGTGCCGTCTCCGTTGTATTCATGTGTAATTTGTATTGAGCCACTCGGGTCGGGGCTACCTGTATAGCATTGTCCGTCTGGAAAGTCAGGGCAAAAAGTCCAATCCTCACCGGAACAATTAAAAGTGAGTTCATAGACAACTTCACACCCATCTTGTGAAACTATGGTAGCAAAGGCACTATTTGAGTCACAACATCCCTCAACAGTAACCGGTCCTGAATTTCCATTATTATCTTGGTCAAACCACCATTGGTAGGTGCCGTCTCCATTATATTCATGTGCAATTTGTATAGAGCCACTCGGATCGGGGCTACCTGTGTAGCATTGTCCGTCTGGAAAGTCAGGGCAAAAAGTCCAATCTTCGCCAGAACAATTAAAAGTGAGTTCATAAACGACCTCGCATCCATCTTGCGAGACTATGGTGGCGTGGGCACTAGATGTTACGGTAATATTATGACTTGCACCACAAGCAGGTGTGCCGTTTTTAAAATAAGTTAAAACAAGTCGGTAATCACCGGAATTAGAATAACAATATTCGAATGTATTATCATCACTATCCGAACTGGTGAGAAGCCCCTCACCTGTATCTATTTCATAATACCATCCGTTATTGTCATGTACCTCAAACGATACACAACAACCATTTACATCTACAGAGACAAATCCACAGGCTTCCAATGCGTGAGCATTCAGACTCGTAGCAAAGACTAAAAAAATAAATAACAGCTTTTTCATAGTGAAAAAATTTAAATAACCTCTACTTCGTCAGGGGAGTAGCAGAGAAATCGGCTCCCACAAGTAGCAAAATTCAAGAAAAAGCTGTATCTTGTAAACCTCTTTAGCGAGAGATGAGGAGTTTACATATCCGTTTCGACGGATGAGCGTGAGCTTCTCTTTTTTTTTGCCCGACTTGATTTATATTTTTTTTAATGCCAATGTATGCGAGATACTCCTCTCGGAATACCTCGCAAAAACGACACTTATTATACTCTTTTGTGTCGTTGATTTTACGAATCAACGAAATATTTTATGGATGGTAGTGGTTTCAAATGCCAATGACTTGAATGTAGTGTCGTATCGTATTTTTTAGAGTTAAAAATAATTGGTATATTTGGTGCTTGATTTTGGTTACAAGGTACAAACTCACACAGATTTAAAGAGAACCGAACACCCAAATAGAGACTGGATGTTCGGTTAGGAGAGAATGTTAAATATATGAATGCTTAAGTAAGAATCCTCCAAAGTTTCTTGCTGAGTAAGTATTCTATGCTGAGTGAAATAATAATTTGTTTTGCCGCCGCATATTCCCGCCTTTTTTCTTCTCTTAAATCATACTGCAATATTCGACATTTTTATACCATTAAACAACACCAATTTGAAGTTAAAAACCTACTTAATAGTGCTGTAAAATGAGCCAAATTAAGCAAATTTTTGATTTAAGTTGTTGATTGTCAATTAATTGTAGAATGGTTGTTTTCTTCTTTTATACTACTTTAATGTTGTTAAATTACATTATGATATTTCTATATATTTTACTAAATACAACACATTTTTCTTAATAAATAAAATATTTAGCCCATGAATAACACCAGATTCATCAAGCTGTTAAAAACACTAGACCGAAAAGAAATGATAGACTTCTGCAATTTTGTGGAAGGCAAGGCGGCAAGACAACCCAAAGACAGACTTGCTTTTATTGATTATCTCAAAAAGCAGCATCGTGACGACTTTCCCGAACAAAAAATGAAGAAGGAATATATCGGTAAAAAATTATTTCCTAAAGCCAACGATAATGTCAAAAAAGTTCTTGCCTTGCAAGAAAAGTTAGTACCTATCCTTGAAAATTATTTAATTCACGTAGAACTCGAAAAGCAAAAAACGAAACGTGATTTTCTGTTGTTGGATGTGTATAAAAGGCGTAAATTAGATGACTTATTTTTTAAAAAAATTGAGAAGATAGAGAAAGACTGGGAGAAAGAAAAACCTGCTGGTATTGAGCAGTTTCATAATGAATATTTGTTGAAAAAAGAGCGTTTTCTGCATCCTAATTTTTCTTTAGCTAGAACGACACCAATCGTCACATTGAATGATATAATTCATCAACTTGATAAACATTATTTTACGATTAAATTATACTGGACATTATGCTTGTATCAGTTACGTTCTTTAGTTGGTTCAGATGAAGATGCTGAAGCAGAGCAATACTTCATTGAGGAAATTCTAAATATATGTTTACAATCTAATTTTCAAGATGTTCCTCAGATTCAGTTATTAAGTCAATTATTAGAAGCCTTTACTAAAAAAGATTTTGGAAATTACTCATTCATAAAAAAAGAATTTATGTCAAGTTTACATATATATGATGAGTATGAAAAAAACGATATATGGATGTTCTTGACTGAAAATTACAAGCAAGAGAAATCAAAAGCACTCGAAAAACTGTTTGAACTTAATAGAGAAGCAACCGAGAATGAGTTAATCTTCGAAAATGGTTATATCCCTGCTGTCAATTTTAGAAATATTGTAAACACTGCGGCTATCTGGAACGTACAATGGGCAGAAGATTTTATCGAAAGACACAGTGAATTTTTAGAGGATAAAGAACGTGAGGATACTACTTCACTATGTAAAGCGGTAGTAGATTTTAATAGAGGCAATTACGATAGTGTACTTCGTGGATTGGCACATCAAGTCAATATTAGTGATGCGCTATATGAGCCACATGTAAGATCGATAAAATTAAAGTGTTATTATGAATTAGATGACGAACTATTTTATAATGACATTAAATCGTTTAGTGGTTTTTTGGATAGAAACAAAGCACTCTCTCCTATTAATAAAAAGGCCTTTTACAACTTTATTTACTTTATAAGAAAGTTGAAAAAGGCTAAACTGATTTATAGAGCAGATATGGTAAGTATTGCTCATGAAATTATTACTACTGATGAGGTTGCTCATAGAAGCTGGCTCATATCAAAGACTGAAGGTTAAGGTAAAATATAAGACATTGTACCTGATCTAAAATCTACCGCCTGTACCTCATACTCACACCAATTCGTATCACCCCAAGTAAGTTCCTTCGCATTAGTAACGCTAAAAAGCAAAGAAAACACCTCTTCATAGGTATTCTGTCCAATAGCATAAGCTACCCCGATACGCAATTTGTATTGATCATTTTCTGTGTATGAAAATGACGGATTAGCAGTTAAAGGGGCATCATTTACACTGTAAGAAATGCTTTTAATACTAATATTAGTTCCATTAGCGGCTTCGTAATCTGTACTTACAGTGACGGGGAGAGCTGTGCTGAGATCCAAGGTATTACCTTGTATTGTGGTTGCCGGAGGGATGTACAATGGTACGGTTGTCAAGTCACAAGCAGGTCCGTCTTCGCGGGTGATGATATTGGTTTGTGTTTCTTTGGTCAGTTGGTCAAAAATGGATTGTTGTTCACAGGATATAAGAACTGACAGGCAAAGGGTGAGGGCGAAAATTAAATTCTTTTTCATAATGAAAAGTTCAATTGTGTTTAAAGTTAAATGGCATAATAAAAAATGTTTTTTCTAATCAATAAAACCTGTAATTCTTTTTTGTTTTTATTAAGAAAAAATTATATAATAGTTTTAAGTTATAAAAACAACTCTTTTACTATTACCATAATTTATATTTATAAATAGCTTGGTAAAACTAAGCATAATAAACATCAAATACCGGAATATTTTTTGCCCATTTCCTTATTAAAATATAAAAAAGTATTTATTTTTTAATATTTAAAATGCTGATGAATAGTTTTTTATGAAGTTTAGGCGAATCTACTATAAACTACTTAACACACTGAAAAATAAATGTAACGAAAAAGACTAATCACTAAATTACAAGCGATTCTGATTAACAATGTTCAATAAATCTTCGCGGTAGTTCTTACCGATAGGCAAATGTTTTTTATTGATTTCTATCATATTTCCGATGACAGCCTCTATCTTGTCTATTGCCACAATGTAGGAGCGATGAATGCGCCGAAACTTGTCGGAAGGCATTTTACTTTCAAGACTTTTCATGGTTTGCAGCGTTATTACGCGACTGTCTTTCATACGAATGATGACATAATCCTTCAAACCTTCGATGTACAAAATATCGGCATAGCGCACCTTGACGAGTTTTTTGTCGGACTTTACAAAAATAAAATCGGCTGATTCGTCTGCGGTGCCTGCTTGTTGTTCGGCGGGTTCGAGTTGGTCAAAAGCCTTATTGACTGCCACCATAAAACGGTCAAATGGAATAGGTTTGAGCAGGTAGTCGAGTACATTGAGGCTGTAGCCATCAAGGGCGTATTCGGAGTAAGCGGTAGTGAAGACGACGAGTGGCGGATTTTTGAGGGATTTGAGAAATTCGATGCCCGTCATCTGCGGCATTTGAATGTCGAGAAACATCAAATCCACTTCGCCGGAGCGCACAATTTCAAAGGCTTCCATCGCATTTTCGCAACGCTTCAGGAGATTGACATTTGGAGCTTTTTCGATATAACTTTCTAAAATGTCAAGGGCTAAAGGTTCATCATCAACGATAATGGCATTAATCATGGTCTAAGTTTATTTTAAGATGAACAATATATTTTTCGGGTTGATTATCAATTTTTAATTCGTATTGTTCGGGGTAGAGCAAGTCCAATCGGCGTTGTACATTCTGCAAACCAATACCGCCTGAACGGTGATTCATTTTGGGTATAGCGGGCTTACTGTTTTCGATAGACATTTCGAGTTCGTAGTCTTGCACATCAATATGAATATGAACAAAACCCTCTGCCACTTGGTTGAGTCCGTGCTTAAAACTATTTTCCAAAAAAGGAATAAACATTAAAGGGGCGATTTTCTGATTACCGACATTACCATTAAGTGTAAAGTCAATTTTCATATTTTTTCCCTGTCTCAAACGTTCCAAATCCAGATAATTGCTCAGGTAATTGACCTCCTTACGCAAAGGCACCCGACGTTCATTGCATTCGTACAACATATAGCGCATCATTTCCGAAAGTTTGAGGACGATTTCGGGGGCTTTATCCGATTTTTTGAGTGTCAGGGCGTAGAGATTATTGAGGGTATTGAACAAAAAATGCGGATTGATTTGGGATTTAAGAAAACGCAATTCGGAGCGCATCGTTTGTCTTTCGAGTTCCCGCTTGACGGTTTGGTGGCGTATCCAGTCAGTGATGATTTTGAGTATCGTGGAGATGCCCAAAATGATAAAAGTCATCAGGAAAAACTGCATTTGTGAGTCAATCACACGTTGCTGTGCTTCGGGGTCATGCAGAAAACGAATATACAAACTAATCATCAGCAAAGGCACGATGATCACCACCAATAAAATCAACAAAGCACTGTACGTAGCAAAACGGGTTTGAGATAAGTAATTGGGAATCAGGTAATAAATGTTGAAATATACCGCTATACCGTAAAACACACTCTTAATAAGTTGGTTAGTAAAAGTATAGAAGTAGCCGTCTGCTTGGCCTTGCCACAACACCATAATAAGGATATACACCGCCCAAAACAGACTATGATACACCACCCTGTGCGACATGAATTGATACACTCTGTCGAACAGTCCTTTGAGCGGTGGACTTGGCAATGACTCTATGGTGTTGCGTTGGGTCATTTGTTTGATGTGATAATGTCCGAATGCGATAATATGATAATGTTGTAATGTGATAATACGGGATATTTTTGCTAAGTAACAACTATATTACCGATTATATGCCTTAATTACGACCAAATCAAGTATTTTATAGACGTAAAATTCGATTGTTGTATTGTTGTATTGTTGTACTCACTACTCACTATTCACTACTCGCTATTCACTACTCACTACTCACTACTCGCTACTCGCTACTCGCTACTCTCACACTCCCTACTCAATATAACTTTCGATATTGCTAATATCAGTATCAATAAAATTGAGAATGGTGGTGTAAGCACGTTCAAATCCAGCTTGAGTATTTTGAATTTTTTGGTCGGCATTATCAATTTTACTTTGGACATCGGTGATTTTACCATTATGCTTTTCGATGTCGGCTTGCAATTTTTTAATCTGTTCTTCTTTGATGCGAATTGCCTCTTCCAGTTTCTTAATATCGCTTTGCAATTTGGCAACCCCTTTGGTCATTTGCTGCTCGAGTGCCTTTTCAAAATGGTCTTTTTCTTTAACTACTACACTGCGGTAAAACTTAGCGGTCTTTAGCAATTTGGCACGAGTCAAGCCCATTGTAGAGGCAGTCACGAAGGCAGATTGGTAGCGGATCGGCTCGTCCATATCCAGTTTTGCCAAGCCATCGAGCGAGGCTCTGTATTCTATATAATCAAAGCCCTGTTGTGCATTTTTTTCAAGGGCAGAAATAATCATGCCTGCACTGCGTTTGTCTTGGTCAGAAGCATCGCCGAATAATAAACCTAGACTTTTTTTCATATTTATATATTGTTGTTAATTTTTCAGATTTAAGAATGATGTCACAAAAATAAAAAAATCGAATCAACAGGGCTTCTTTTTTACTAAAAAGTCGTCATTTAATTCAAGTTGCGAACAACTTGAAAATTCCAAAAAATAAATTCCAAATTTCAATTTGAATGTGAATCTACCCTGTATTCTTTGCAATTGGATGCTCGGAATTTGGTATTTTCGCAAAATAATGAATTGTAAATAATGAAAATATGAGTATAAAAGAAGACAAAAAAATCAGTAAATTTCTCAGTCTTGTGCTGCGTCATCGTCCTGAGACAATTGACCTGCAACTTGATGATCAAGGTTGGGCAAAGGTGGAAGAACTGCTCAAAAAAATGGCAAATCATGGAAAAGAAATCAGCTTTGAGAGACT
Organism: uncultured Saprospiraceae bacterium; assembly: GCA_938028705.1. Lineage (GTDB taxonomy): Bacteria > Bacteroidota > Bacteroidia > Chitinophagales > Saprospiraceae > JAHDEO01. The sequence continues at coordinate 11,542 of CALIZI010000312.1, forward strand.
GCAACATATTGTCATCACCAATGATAAACAGCGTTATATTTTCAACGAAAACCACACAAAAATCCGCGCTAATCAAGGACATTCTATCAATATTAATCTCAACCTTGAAGCACAGCAGCCACCGGAAATACTATATCATGGCACAGCCACCAAAAATCTGGATTCCATAATGGAGCAAGGTTTGGTCAAAGGCAATCGCCAATACGTTCATCTTTCTGCCGATAAAACAACTGCCCTCAAAGTCGGACAAAGACATGGTAAGCCTATTATCCTGCTTGTTCGCTCCGGGAAAATGCACCAAGACGGCATAGCATTTTTTCTTTCCGAAAATAAAGTTTGGCTCACCGATTATGTTCCGCCTGAGTATTTATTTGAGCAGTGAGCTGCTTGCTCTTGCATAATAGAAAATGGCTATCAGTTCATGGTTCATGGTTCATAGTTCATAGTTCATAGTTCATGGTTCATGGTTCATAGTTCATGGTTGGGCAGTTCATAGTTCATAGTTATCATAATATTGATAATAACTTGATAATATCATGTTTTAAAAATAAAAATATGTTTGTGTTTAACATGGGATATTTTTTCCGAATTTGGGCTAAAACTCGTCAGACATTTAAACTTTGCAGAAAAAATATGACATCATCGGTGAATTTTGAAAATGTCTGACGAGTTTTAGCCCAAATTCAAGAGCAAAATGCCAACTATATTAAATAAAAATCGAACATGACATTGTCAAGATAGTTTAAATAAATAAAATGTTTTAAAATATAACGAAGATACATCTCGCCTGACATTTTAAAAATGTCCGTCGAGTAGGTACCCTCCCAAACTAAAAATAAAAACACATAATAATTCCCGTAAAATATGCAGGAGAGCCAAAAAACTAT
>CALIZI010000313.1 GCA_938028705.1 uncultured Saprospiraceae bacterium
CGTGTGAAATAATGCTAAGTATTGTCAGTGCATCTCACGCAGAGTTCGCAGAGGACTGATAATCAACACTCTGCGTTCTCTGCGAACTCTGCGTGAATCACTTAATAAAAATAAAAATGTGACAATTTGGGCTGCACCCGAAATATGAGTACCCGTCTAACGCTAGACACATTGATAATCAATAAATTACAAACCTATTGAAATTCAAGTTATTATGATAACTATCGACTATCGACTATCGACCGGTAGCCATAAATAGTACCAACGCAATCCATTACAATCAGCAAATTTCTCAAATTATTGAAATCTCTCTTTTTGAAATTTGGTACTTTTTCTTTTTATATACACATAAAAAAAATGTAGAATATAAGCAAAAAATTATTTAATAAAATTTCATTTTGAGCTACTTTAATATTAATTTTACTCTGTATTAAACAAAAATACTTTTCGTGAATGGTGTTTTGTGAATTTTTGAAATAAAATACACAATACCATAAATATTTTTACACTAATCACGCTCCTATCCACTCACCTTGACTATTCAATAAAAATAAACTCACAAGGGCTACCCGTCTAATGCTGAGCACTTTGATAATCAGTAAGTTACAATCCCGTACCGATAGCTATCGGTATCGGGATGAAATTCAAGTTATTATAACAACTATGGACTGTCCAACTATGGACTGATAGCCCTCACAAGCACTATTTTTTTTGACCATTGGACTGCTGACTATTTAGCCGGTCAATGGATATATAATTTTAGACTTTGGACAAAGGAAATTAGGGAATTGGGAAATTAGGTAAACCTCTCTTTTTTAGATTTTTACAAAAAATAATTAATTACATGTTTTATTTTGTTAATTAAATTCATTCAATTGATTATCAATGAGTTACGATTGTAAACCGAGTTTCCCAATTTCCTAATTCCCATTTTGTCCAAAGTCCAAATATGGTAAAGTATTCGGCATTATGTTTGCAAATATGCTTTTATAATTATAAAATGTTCATATTGTACGATGTAATTGACTTCAACATTATACGATAGGAGCAAGGCTGAATTTAAGCATCATTAAACTTTAGATAACAGGTTATTGAATAATTAGTTGATTGTATTTATTTGATATTTTTAAATGTATAAATATTCGATAAATTTTACAATAAAAAAGGATTATTTTTGTTTTTAATAAAAAAATATATTATAAAATTATTTTTAAAATAAAAAAACGATAATTCGACCTGATTAATTGATACACTGATTAACTAATAAACAAAGCAAAATTATGTTAAAAATACTCAATCTTACGGCTTTTCTATTGTTCATGGTTTCCTTTTGTTTTGGACAAAACGGTTGGTTTGTGGTCACGCCAAGCGGTGACAGACTGGCATGGGTAGAAGCTGACGAAATTTCGCCCGCAGGCGATATGATTAAAATAAAAAAGAACGGCAAATATGGTTTGATGGATATTAATGGCAATATCAAAATCAAGCCGAAGTATAGCGATATAAAAGGCGAGTCCAACGGACTGATTTGCGTAAAAGCAACAAATGGTAAATATGGCTATATGACGACTAAAGGATATTTTCCGATAGAAGCCAAATATACGGATGCAAGTAACTTTGGTACTGATGATATTGCGGCAGTCAAAAACCGTGGCGAATGGGGTTTCATTGACCGTCGGGGTAAGCTACTTGTGGATTATCAGTATGCCGAAGCAACTCCTTTTAAGAATGGTTATTCGATAGTGAGAAGATTGATGTCCAAAACATCGGGCATTATCAATACGCAAGGGCGTTATGTAGTAGATAATAAAAAATATTTGAATGTTCGTTTTCCAAGTGATGGTTTGGTGGCTGCCCGTTCACAAGGCGGCGGCAAATGGGGTTTTGTGGATTTGAATGGTAGAACGGTGGTGCAGCATCAGTATGAAAAAGTGACACAATTTGGTGATGGTCATGCTTTGGTGTCTGTCAATGGCAGCAAATTCAGCGTGATAGACAAACGCGGTAATGAGGTAGCTCCAGCCATGTTTGATAATGCCAAAATGGAAGGTTATAACGATGGACTGGCAGCCGTAGTGTATGAAGGCAAATGGGGTTTTGTGAATACTAAAGGCGAGATAGTCATTCCTTTTGAGTATGAGGAAGTTACGTCTTTTTCGGAAGGTAAAGCTGCGGTCTTGATGGATGGTTATTGGGGCTATGTGGATACTGCGGGAGAGTTTGCTGTATTGCCTGAATTTGAACAAGCGGGTGCATTTTATAAACTGAAAGGACGACCTGTCGCGCTTGCAAAAGAGGGCGATATGCCGCCATTGGAAGAGGAAGACGGTGAATATACGGATGAGGAAGCAACCATAGTAGATGAGGTGAATGAAGAGGAAGACGAGGAGATGGTAGAGGAAGAGGGAAATTGGGATGAACCGGAGGAAGAATACGAAGAAGTAGAGTATGAAGAAGAAGAATATGAGGAGGAAGAACCGGTGAGGGAGCGTCCTTCTATTTTTACGCGACCAAGTAAAGGCAAAAAAGGAAAGGGCAAAACGAAGGGCAAAGGCAAGAGCAAAAGTACACGGCCAACTTTGCCGCCGACCGGTTCGAGACCAAGTACGAAGCCCGGCAGACCAACAGGTAAATCTACGGGCGGACAGGCAGAAATGAAGTTTGCAGAGACGATGTATAAGATCAAACAGAACTTGAATAATGCTCGTTTTTCTTATACTGCGGCTTTGATTTATGTCAATGACGGACATGCCGGAGGCGTGGAAACACTGACCAAAAACACAAAATACGCTCGTGCTGAAATGAATAAAGCGCTCTCCGAACTCGAATCGGCTGTACAGCAAGTGGACAGGTTGAGTCGCTCTACGGGTATTCGTTGTAGCGGTATGGACAGGCTGTTGCAGGCGGCAAATGCGGATTTGCGTGAGGTGCGTAGTGTGCTTAGGGAGGCTTCCGGTCATCTGGATGATGTCTTTTCAAAATTGGGTCGCAGAGCATTCGGAAAAAGTATTAAAGAAACCTCCGAAAAATTGTATGATGTACAAGATGCTTTGAATAGCGTCAGTGGCACATTGGAAGGGTGTCTGACAGACTAAAAGAATATCGAATATCGAAAGGGAATATCGAATGTTGAAGTAACTTACTGCGGGTTCTTCATCATTCGATATTCACTCTTTAAGTAACACATAAAAACTACTGCCTTTATCCGGGATAGATTCTATCCATATTTTTCCATTTAATTGAGCAACAATTTTCACACAAATTGCCAAACCTAAGCCTGATGAGTTGGTTGTACTTTTGTTTTTGAGTGTTTTAAAGGGGGCGAAGATGTATTGATGATATGCTTCGTCGATGCCAATACCGTTGTCGGAAACCGTAAATAACCAGTTATCTTCTTGTTTGGTGAGCTTGACGGACACTTTGGGTGCAGTGGATGTATTGTATTTTATGCCGTTTTGTACTAAGTTTTGAAGGACTAATAAAAGTCCATATTCGGAGGTGTACATGGTGTCGCTACCTGTCGAATTGGTCAGGTTTAAAACTACATTTTTTTCGCGGATTAATTCTGACAAGTTAAGTTCAACTTTTTTAAAGATATCGTCAATACGTATAGTATTCATTGTCAAGTTTTCATCTTTATTAAGTCGTGTAAATACACCTAATGAGGCAATGATATTTTGCAATGTGTTGAGGTAACTATAGGTATATCCGAAGAAAGATGCTGTTTCTTTATGGATGTTGTTCTCTTTTTTTACTTTTCTTTCAATAAGGTTGATAAAGCTATGTACACCGCGTATGGGTTCTTTGAGGTCGTGCGAACAGATATAGGCAAATTGTTCTAGGTTTTGGTTAATGTTGCTGAGTTCATCGTTTTTTTCCTGAAGGTTTTTTTCCACTTTTTTTCTTTCGCTGATTTCCTGATTGAGTTTTTTGTTGTAGGAGGCTATTTCCTTGTAACGCTTCCTTAGTCTTTTGTTGTAAGCCCCGACACCCAAAAATATAAGAAGAATGGTGAGTAAAATCATTGAGGTTCTGAAAATACTCGTTTCCCAAAAAGCCGGTTTTTTGATAATTTTCAAAATCGCGCCCTTTTCATTCCAGACACCGTCGTTGTTGGCAGCTTTTACGGTGAAGGTGTAGTTGCCTGCTTTGAGGTTGGTATATACGATGGGTTCGGCGGATGTGGTATATTCCCATTTATCGCTAAATCCTTCAAGTTTATATTTATACTGATTTTTTTCAGGCGAATCATAATTAAGTACCGAAAAACTGAGTGCGAGCAAATAATCGTTATGATGAAGTTCTATTTCTTCGGTATTGATGGTGCTGAAATTTTCTTCTTTTTTGCTATTCAAAATCCGGGTATCGGTGATGAATACGGCTGGTGGTGTCTCGTTTTTCAATAATTTATCGGGGGCGAATCTTATTACCATGTTTTCACCGGTAAAATATAATCTCTCCATGTCGTCTTTATAACTTCTACTATATCTTAGAGAAACATGATTAATCCCATAATCACTGTAATATATTTTATAGTCATCTGTTTCAGTATTATAGTTGAGGATGCCTTCTTCGGTACTCATCCATAGGTCATCTTCCGTCCAATCGTATATGTTGTGTACCCAAGACTTGTATTCTCCCTTTGCTCTATCTATAAATTTTTTGCTTTCGTATTCGTAAGACATCATGCCTGCGGCTGTGCCGAGATACATCCGTTTGGGGCTGTTTTTGAGCGTAGCTACCTTGTTGGATATAAAGCCGTCTGTATTATTTACTTTATAGTTCTCAAATTTAAATTTATCGGGTAGTTGGGATTGGTTGACTTGCGCTTTACTCAGGACAGATACGCCGTCCCATGTGCTTACCCAAAGGTTGCCTTGTGTATCAAATTGGAAGTCAGAAATCGCGAGACCGGCTAAGGATTGCTTATCTTCGGCATTGCTTGTGTAGTTTTTAATTTCGTTGAGTTGGGTATCGAATATCATAAGCCCTTTGCCGGTTCCTACCCAAATTCTATTTTGGTAAAACATATACGGGGATATAAAAGTATTGTCGAAGTATTGCGGGTAATCGTCGAATACTAACTCATGCAAATAAGTGTTCGTTTTTAAGTCGTAAACACCAATACCAAGTTCGGTGAGTATACAAATTGTGCTGTCTTTATTATTTCTAAAACTGATAAAGCCTTTTTTATCTATTCGATTTTGTGGAGTCTTGAGTTTTTTTGTTACGCTATCTTTTTTTAAATCATAAATATGAATATGGGGGCTTTTGTCTATTGCAAACAGGATACCTTCGGGGCTCATTATACTGGCATTGCCCTCACTCTGTTCAGCGAGTTGCATAAACTCAAACTGGCGAGTCCTCCAGCTAAATTGGTTTAAGCCTTTTGATGTGCATATCCACATAAGTTCCTGATTGTCTTGATAAAGAGAAAAGATATGGTTATCGGATATAGAAAAAACATTACCTTCATCAGCACTAAAATGTTGAAATTGCAATTTGGGTTTATTCTCTGTATTTTTTAGAAAAATCGTAGTATCCGGCAAAAGGTCTTGGCGAATCAGGTTTAAGCCCTTTGTAGAAGCTATCCACAAATTGCCATAGTTATCACATAGAATATCATGTACTTGTAGGGTATTCAATCTATCTTTTTCCAGATAGGTATGAAAATTTAAGTTCCAGTTTTGTTGGTATCTTTCATCCGAAGCATCAGCGGATACCTGCATATAGGTGAGTCCAAATTCTTCACCTATCCAATATCTTCCTTCCTTATCTTGATAAATTTCCCATATAATCCTGTGGTTATTTTCTTCTGCGGTCATAAAATTTCTGAAAGTGCTTTTTGCCACATCATCCTTATCAGGTAAAAACAAATGCAAGCCGCCGCCCCATGTGCCAATCCATACCAATCCTTTTTTGTCCTGGAAGAGCGACAAAACTGATTTGCCTTGCAGTGCTGCTGGGTCATCTTTATTAATTCTAAAAGTCTCAAAACGTTCTTCTTCGGGATAAAATATATTCAATCCGTTTTCCGTACCAATCCAAATTCGTCCTTTTGTATCTTCTGTTATACAAAGAATTTCGTCATGAGCAAGGCTATTATTGTTGTCGGGATTATGCCGATAAGTTTTCCATAAACCATTGATAACGTCTATCTTCGTCAGTCCTCCGTGTCGTGTTCCTATCCATAGAAAACCTTTACTATCACTATAAACAAACTGAATATTGCTTGAATGTAAGCGATTATTTTCAGCATCTTCTTGAAACGTTTTCATCCGCCCCACCGCATCGTACCGACATAAACCATTATTGGTTGCAATCCACAAAAAACCTAATTTATCTTTTACGATACCATTAATTGTATTACTAGAGAGTCCATCTTCTTTAAAGATATTTTTGAATCTAAAATCAGGAGTTTGGGCATGAAGCTGCAAGCCACAAAGCAAGGTGAGTGATAAGATGAAAAAAAGAATGAAGCCACGAAGTCCGACAAAACTCATTTTATATAGGTGTACTTTTAAAGGAAAAATAAATGACCTATATTGTACGGGGTCTCTATTATTAGGTTGTTACTATTTTACTGGACTTTGGACATTTTGGATCTTCGGTAACTGGAATCTTCGGTTTTAAATCGTAAGTAATTGATTATCAGTTATTTTATTTTTATTAAGCTAAAAAAATATTCAATTAATTTAGTTTTATAATTCTACTGAAATAAGGATGTTTTTAAAATATTTTATAATAAAAAATATTTATAAATAATTAATTTTTAATAATAAATAAATTATAAAATAATTTTAATTAATTTAAAAACGGCTATATTTCAGTGCGACCTTTGATAAAAATCCCGATAACTATCGGGATACCTAATACCAAATTTCCTAATTCCCAAATGTCCAAAGTCCAGTATTTTAACTAAGTTAGGATATTTCTCATTACTTTTCTCATTTAGTGTCTTATTTTCTATTGGACTTTGGACAAAATGGGAATTAGTCTAGGCTCAGTCGAGAGGGAAATTAGGTTTAAAACCGTAACTCATTGATAATCAATTGAATGGATTTTATTAACAAAATAAAGTATGTCATTAATTATTTTTTGTAAAAATCTAAAAAAGTCCCGATAGTTATCGAGATTACCTAATTTCCTTTGTCCAAAGTCTAATTTTTAATAACACATAAAAAGTACTGCCTTCGTTTGGGTGTGGATTCCAGCCATATTTTGCCACCTAATTGAGCAATGATTTTGACACAAATAGCCAAGCCTAAGCCGGAAGAGTTGGTCATATTTTTGGGAATTTATAAACGGATAGTAATTGGTGTTAATTAAATTTTGTGACCATGACAAGCTTTTAAAAACTTGCATAAAACTTTAAAAACCCGTAGCTTCGCATCGGCTAAAGTGCTAAGAGGACAAAAATCATTTTTTTTTGTTCTTTAAAGATAACGAGTGTAAGGAAGCAATCGGAGCAAATTAAATTTTGCATCCCATTGACGAATTACTACTCGGCTCATATTGATACCATAACCGTTTTTTGATTCAACACTTTTTATATTGGGGACCAGCTCGAGATGACTATGGCGGGCTCCAGCCGTTGACTTGTCCGGTTTCCTTCGGGAACAAGGAGATTACTGAACCATTGAGGCATCCCCATCCATGTCTTTCGGGGATTCAAAAAACCCCCTTGGTATTGGTATGGGCGTTTTTTTTGGTATGTTTAAATTTGTGATAAAAGTAATTGACACTTTTTTGAATGTAAAATGTAAAATAATAAATGTAAAAGTGTCGATAGTGCATGCGTAAGATATTATTACTTTTTTTACTTTATAATTATTTGAAAATTATTTAAATACGAAAAAATGCGTTTGTATTGGGGGGCGATTCGTTTTTGTACCTATATCTCATTGGGCTTGAATTTGGGCTAAAACTCGTCAGACATTTAAACTTTGTCAAAAAATATGAGTTCATCGGTGAATTTTGAAAATGTCAGACGAGTTTTAGCCCAAATTCGGAACAAATCTCCCATTCTAAATGTAATTATATTTTTTTTAAATATGATATTATTAAATCAATTTAAAATTCGTAAAATATTTATAATCAAGAATATTGGTGGATACAAAAACGAATCGCACCCTTTGTATTGCGTCCTGCAACTTTTACATTTTAAATTTATTATTTTACATTTTACATTATTTTAATTTGAAAATAAAAGTGTCAACTTCTTTTCTAAACATGTCGTTTTTTTATCTTAAACCCTTCAAATAATTTCTATCACGCTTACACTTTTTAGGATAAAACCGGTGTCATGCATTTATCTTCTATTTCGATTAGTTTTATGAAAGCATCATTCGATTCAGCCAAAAATTCATTGAGATAATTTTCGTCAGACGGAAGCCCCTTATAATCTTCTAATACTTCGATTGACCCGCTATTATTCAGTTGATAAATGATGACAGAGGATGAATCAACCGCAGCATTTGGAGGAACAATAGTTGCCAAGTCATTCATTAAATTATCCTTATTGGTCTGATGAATTTTTTGCCTGACGGTATAAGCCTTAATTGCTAAAGTGATATAATTAATAATGTACGGACTATGCGTCGTAATGACTAATTTATTTTTATCTGTATCATTTTTATATTTTAATAATTCAAATAAGATGGTTTTTTGAGAACTCGGATATAAGTTTTGCTCCGGTTCTTCGACTATATTTACAAAATAACTATATTTAAATCTTGCCGACAATTTTTCCAATAATACCCGCCTGACATCTTCCGAGATATTTTCATTTTTATAAATATTATCAATTTCCTGTCGTATTTTCTTTTCCTCATCTACACTAATTTCTTTTCTCGATCCATTGCCATTGCTTTTGATTGTTTTTGTAAGGTATTGAGTTACCAAAAAAAGCGGCACTACAGATTGAAAACCACTTGATGCTTCTAATAGCTCAATTTTATAATCTTTACCTACCAGCCAAGACCGCTTATGTTGTTTTATATATTCAAATTTTATGTCTGTAAAAGGAAGAGCTATTTCTTGCTCAATATGTTGTTTTGCATTTTCATATTCATCCAAAAAAGTGTAAATCGGCAGCGATAATTTTTTTACCAAATCAAGTCTATCGACAGAACTGACGAAGTTGCGCTCGGCAGGTACATACATTATTTTAGGAAAATTGTAATTTGTTTTATCTTCATAATCAATAACTTTTAAACGTTCATTTTTATATATAAGATGGTAAGCATTTCCAATATACTCTATTTCAGAGTTTTCATTTAAGTAATTTCTAATATTTTGATAAGCTAATTCTTCTTGAAATCTGTTATATTGCTGAATATGATTTATCGTAAAATCTCCCCTCACCAAAGCCTTTTCAATCCAACTCATTGTTGAAAAAACTTTAGCCACCGTACTTTTTCCACTTCCTTGATTTCCAATAAAAATAGTGACTCCTTTAAAATCAATAAAGCCCTCATTGGTCTCTAAACCATTCTTGATTGGACCCAGATTTTTAATCCGAATTTTACTCATATTGTGAATTTATTTTATGTTTTATGGGGCTGTCAAAATTGCTTGTATTGTATTCAATATTTCTTCATACCCATTTCACAAAGTTACATTTTTTTACAAATTTCTCATTAAAAAACCATTTCTCCGTTTAAAGTGCTAATTTTGCAGCAATGATGCAAATAACAAAATTAGACTACAAAGAAGTACCGCAATTCTCGCACAGAGACAGGGCTTATGTGGAAGAAATAGCCGCTTTGCGTCCGTTCTACAAATATCCTGTTTCGATAGAAAATTTTGAGCAGCTTATAGCTGCCAAAAAAGGTTTTGCTCATCGCGATTCGCTTGTAAATATCATCAAAAAACAATATCAACACATTAAAACAAGCAATAAAGTCACTGCTAATATTGAATCATTAAATTCCGAAAAAACATTCACAGTCATCACCGGACACCAACCCACACTGGCTACCGGACCACTTTATTTTATTTATAAAATTATTTCTACCATCAACCTCGCCGAACAACTTACCAAAGCCTATCCTGCGTACAATTTCGTGCCTGTATTTTGGATGGGCAGCGAAGATCACGACTTTGAAGAAATCAATCATTTTAATATATTTGGTAAAACACTGACTTGGGAAAATGACGAAAAAGGCGCAGTTGGTAAGATGTCCACACACAAGATTGCGCCTGTGCTTAACGAACTCAAAACATTGCTCGGAGAATCAGAAAATGCCAAAGCGATTTATGACCTGATGCACCGCGCTTACACGCAAAATGATACATTGGATGACGCGACTTTTTACTTGGCAAATGAACTATTCAAGCAATACGGCTTAGTGGTTTTCATTACAAGTAGTCGGGAAGCAAAGACTTTATTTACAGATTATATTTTAAAAGAAATCATTGAACAAGCTTCATACAATATTGTTAATCAAACGATTAGCGAACTGGAAGCGGTAGGATTTAAAGGACAGGCAAGACCAAGAGAAATCAATTTTTTCTATATGCGTAAGGGCATACGTGAGCGCATTGTGCGTGAGGGAGAGGTGTATAAAGTGCTGAATACAGATTATGTTTTTACTCAAAAAAAAATAGAAAATGAAGTACGTGAGTACCCCGAACGATTCAGCCCGAATGTGATTATGCGTCCGATGTATCAGGAAGTGCTTTTTCCGAATTTGGCATATATTGGGGGTGGGGGAGAGTTGGCATATTGGTTGGAACGCAAGGCACAATTTGAACATTTTGATGTGCCGTTTCCGATGTTGGTGCGGCGGGCTTCGGTGATGTGGCTCGACGCAGGGCAAAGTAAAAAACTAAATCAATTGGGATTGAGTGTACAAGAAATTTTCGGAGAAGAAAACGAATTAATTAAAAATTTTGTACAAAAAAATACCAAACAAACATTGGATTTGAGCGAAGCGAAAAAACAATTAACGGAATTGTACAACACCGTTTTGGCGCAAGCCAAAAACATTGATGCCGCATTGGAAAAAAGCGTACTTGGCGAACAAGCCAAAGCCCTCAAAAGCCTTGACCAACTCGAACAAAAACTCCTGCGTGCCGAAAAACGCCAACACGAAACCTCCACAAATCGCATTAAAGGCTTGAAAACAAAGCTCTTTCCCAACCGTGGCTTGCAAGAGCGCAAAGATAATTTTATGGCTTTTTATTTGAAATATGGCGACGACTTTATCCATATATTAAAACAGAAAATCAACACTTTAGATAAACAATTGTTAGTCATTACAGAATCACGAGACTAACAAAATTTTTAACCAATAAAAGAATACTTATGAAATATTTTTGTATTTTAATTTTGACAATCAGCACTTTGTCTTACTTTTCAAAATCGGCGAATGCCCAGATGAACAATGAAAAACTCGGAAAAATTATCTACACCATGAGCGATTCCGTTGCAGGAAAATCAGGCTTATGGGAAATGAGTGTTAAAGGTGTGTATATGATGTGCATTACCGATGAAACCAACAATAGAATGCGTATCATTGCACCCATAAAGGAAGTGAGTGAAGTGAAAGAAGAAGAAATGAAAAAGGCGATGGAAGCTAATTTTCATACAGCACTCGATGTCCGGTATGCTGTCTCTGATGACATTATGTGGGTGGCTTTCATACATCCTTTGGGAGAGTTGGATAAAGAGCAAGTGATTAGTGCTATTTCGCAAGTCTATAATGCCAGACTGACCTTCGGTACACTATACAGCAGTACGGAATTGCGTTTTGGCGGTGAGCAAAAAGAAAAAAAGAAAAAGAAGAAAAAAAGAAGGACGAAATAATTTTGTCGCTTATATGTATTAAGCGGTGAAAAATGTAAAATCCCGTCATTCGTCGGGACAAGTTGTAAAACACAAAATGTAAAATCCCGTTTCATCGGGACAAGTTGTAAAAGTGTCGATAGGACATGAAGTTATTTATTTTTAAATTGTTATATATTTAAAATTTTAAAAATCAAATTATTGTTAAAAAACATTCACGTTATACACTTTTACATTTTACATTTATTATTTTACATTACAATAACGATTTTCACCTTATAGTACAGATGAGCGAATTTTGTATTTATATTAAATTTTTTGATAAAAAAAGATAGAATGAGAATTAAAGTATTAGGAATTATATTAATGTTCATTGTATTCATTGCAGCTTGTAGAGATGATGATGAAAATCCGCCAACATGGGGCGAATTGAATGACCATATTTTTGTTTTGAATGAAGGTAATTTTGGCTCGTCGAATGCTTCAATAACCGCAGTAAGTCGGGAGACAGGCTCGATGTGGAATGATATTTTCAGCTTGGTCAATGACTTCCAACTTGGTGACGTGGTGCAATCTATGACGATACATAATGACAAGGCGTATATCGTGGTCAATAATTCGGGCAAAATAGAAGTGGCGGATGCCACGACCCTCGAAAGCATCGCAACAATCGACGGACTGACCTCGCCGCGCTACTTTTTACCTATTAATGATGACAAAGCCTACGTCAGCAATTTTGTTTTCGCCGGCACGACTACGCTGGATGTGATTGACCTAAATACTAATACCGTCAGTAAGACAATTCCTACGGCATGGGGCGAGCAGATGGTGATCTCAAACGGAAAAGTTTTTGTAGGTATTATGAATAGTCGTGAAGTATTAGTTATTGATAGTTCGACGGATACAGTCATTGATACAGTTGCAGTTGCGTTTTCACCAAATAGCCTACAAGTGGATAAAAACGGTCAGGTGTGGGTACTCAGCGATGGTGGTTTTTATGGCGAGGACATCCCTACGCTACAAAGTATCAATCCCACAACTTTAGCTGTAGAGCAGACTTTTACCTTTACCAATAGTGATGCTTCTCCCACAAAACTTGCGATAAATAGTGCCGGAGACCAACTCTATTTTTTGGATATAGGTAATGTGTGGAAATTTGATATTACGGCAGGTGCCTTGCCTTCAGAACCCTTCGTCAGCGAAACCGATATTACGTTCTACGGTTTGGGTATTGACCCTAAAACAGACCGTATTTATGCAGCAGACGCAGGAGATAATATATCAAGAGGCAACGTAATTTTTTATGAAGCTGACGGTACACCGATTGATGGTTTTGAAGTGGGCATTATTCCGGGCGGTTTTTGTTTTAACTGATGTTGAATATCGTAAGTATGAGATAATAAATGTAAAACTCACATTTCTGTTAAATTTTTTCGAGTTCAAAATTTTATTGATTTTCAATTAATAATAAATAATTTAAAAAAATATTTTATTAAAAACAATTTTAAAAACCAAATTATATTTTGAATTAGCTTGTAAAATTTTTGAATTTCAATAAGAAAAATGACCTCATTCAGAACATTTAATAACTCGAAAAAATTTAACAG
>CALIZI010000314.1 GCA_938028705.1 uncultured Saprospiraceae bacterium
TGTAATGCGATAATGTTGGAATGATGTAATGCGATAATGTTGGAATGATGTAATGCGATAATGTTGGAATGATGTAATGCGATAATGTTGGAATGATGTAATGCGATAATGTTGGAATGATGTAATGCGATAATGCGACAACATTGAAAACATTATCGCATTACATCATTTCACCATTATCCCATTAAAAAACCGCCTCGCCGATTTTTACAAAGGTACGCACATCGCCCATCGTATAATAATGCAAGCAAGGTACGCCTTTGGCTTTCAGTTCTTTAGATTGAGCAATGCACCATTCTATACCAACTTGTTTGACGGCTTCTTTATCTTCAGCTTTCATGACGGCATCTACCAAATCGTCGGGAAAATTGACATAAAAAATACTGGGCAAGCGTGCAATCTGACTTTTTCGGGTGAGGGGTTTTAAGCCGGGAATAATGGGAACAGTGATACCATTTTCACGACATAAATCCACGAAATCAAAGTATTTTTGATTATCAAAAAACATCTGTGTGACGATATAATCCGCACCTGCATCCACCTTTTCTTTCAAAAATTGCATATCGAATTTCATATTGGGTGCTTCAAAATGTTTTTCGGGATAGCCCGCCACACCGATACAAAACTCTGTGGGTTCTCCGGCACTTTCAAGGTACTTGCCTTTATTCATGTTTTCAACCTGTCGCACCATGTCTATCGCATAGCTGTGTCCGCCGGGTTCGGGGATAAATCTGCCTTCAAGTTTTCGGGCATCGCCACGCAATGCCAAGACATTATTGATACCCAAAAAACTTAAATCAATCAGCGCATTTTCCGTTTCTTCTATCGTAAAACCACCACAAATCAAATGCGGCACTGCCTCCACACCGTATCGATGCATAATCGCCGCACAGATACCTACCGTCCCCGGACGTTTGCGGATAAAGGTCTTTTCATAATATCCTCCCGGACGTTGCTTATAATCGTATTCCTCCCTGTGGTAAGTAACATCAATGAAAGGTGGTTTGAATTCCATCAAAGGATCCAAGGAATCAAAGATCGTCTGTATCCTGCCCCCTTTCAAAGGTGGTAGTATCTCAAAAGATATAAGGGTTTCATTTTTGGTTTTCTTTAGATAGTCTGTAATTTTCATATATGGTTGTATCGAGTTGCGAGTATCGGGTCATCGAGTAAGAGGTCAAAGTTTAAAACTCTTGCGGGAGGAACAAATATGACCACTTAATGTTTGCACTTTTACGGGGGTGCAAAGATAAAGACTACCTAACTATTATAAAAGTAACGGGATAGAAAGGATTATTTATAGTTAAGTTGGGTAAATTCTAAATTCTAAGCCTCAAAATCTATTGTATGCTAAGAAAAATATTCTGCGTATCCACATATTTAGCACGAGAGCAAGGCACGGATGTAGGTACCTGAAAACTATAAGGCACTAATGTCGTATCGCTATGTATGGAATACTTCAAAGAGTATCTTGCGAGGAAGTCAGACAAAGGCATTTTTAAAAATAAAAAAGACCTCGTTATTCGATAACTGGACTTTGGACATTGGGGAATTTGGTATTGGGTATCCCGATAGTTATCGGAATTTTTATCAAAGGTTCTACTGAAATAAGGGGATTTTTAAGTTATTTTATAATAAAAAATGTTTATAAATAATTAATTTTTAATAATAAATAAATTAAAAAATAATTTTAATTAATTAAAAAACGACTATATTTTAGTGCGACCGTCAAATAATTATAAAATTAAAATAACTGATAATCAATTACTTACGATTTAAAACCGAATTTCCCAGTTACCTAATTTCCAAAATATCCAAAGTCCAGTCGATAAAAAAGGCTACCCGACAAGTCGGGCAGCCTCAATTCTACGGGAGAGATAATCAAATTTATTTAGAAAGTTTGACAAATCGTTTGGTGGCATAAGTGCCATCATCATATTTTAATCGGATAATATATGTACCCGCAGACAGGTGATTGACTTCTACACGTAAATCATCTGATGCAGATTCTACGGTTTGTTTGCCAATGGGCTGACCGGATAAATCATATATCTCGATAGTTCCGTTGTCACGAATATTTTGGAAACCAATGTTGATGAAATCAGTTGTTGGATTCGGATAGACACGCATCGCAGGGCTTGCTGCGAGTTTATCTTCATTACGCAAGTTTAATGTTGTATAATGCTGTGGTGTAGCGGAGATATTGACTGTATAATCTTCGACTTCGCCGTAGGTAAATGAACCACATGAGGATGCAGGGTTGTTCCATTGCATGGCTACGCGCATACCTGTAAGACCGAGTGAGGCATTTGTAGGTATAGTAATATTTCCGGAGAGTGTACCTGCGCTTGTGCGGCTATACACCGCTTCGCCTACATCGTCGTAATCACCATCTCTGTTGTAGTCTATCCAAATTGTCCATGCTTCATTATATGCAGAGCTTGGGAATCCGGGTGTGAGTCCAAAGGGTACAGCATCGCCAAGCCCTAGGGTAGCAATTTGATTGGTGAAATCAGCATAACCACCGTTGTTACCTGATGGATTGTCAATATTACCAAAGGTCACTTGCTCAATGTATTCGTAGTTAGAATTATTAGCTTGTGCAGCACAGTATGAAGGTGCGCTACCACAATTATTAGCCGCATCGTTCGGACAAATATCACAAGCGTCAGGAATACCATCGCTATCTGCATCGGCATTATCGTCACCGTCTGCACATATATCGTCTGTATCACATACGTCATCAGCGTCTGCGTCTGCACAAGTTCCCGGTCCGTCGCATAGGCCGTCACCGTTGGCATCTTCATAAATCTGCAAATTAGAGAAGAATGAGTTACCGTTTTTCGCGCCTCCGTCGTGGTCGGTTACAAAGAAGAAGTAATTGAACTGACCTGTATAGTAGCTGCCAATCGGAATGGTAAAGTGTTCATAGGTGCCATTGCTATTGTAAGTATCGTAGGTGAGATTACCCCAATTTTGTGTACCATATACTTGGAAAGTATAGTTGGAACTTATCGAAGTATTATTATCAAAACCTACACCGTGAATCTCCCCGATTTGAGTGCTTCTGAAGTCAAATTCTACGACTGTATTAGGTGTTACAGTGTAATTCATCGCAATCATTTTCCATGCGTTATTATTCAATTCGATAGTTGCACCGCCGTCTTGTACTGCTACTGTGCCTTGATCTTGACCGCCACCGTAAGATTCCTGTATATCAACTGTAAAGTCAACCGCAGGGCAATCATCATTGACATCACAAGCATCTGGAGTACCGTTGTTGTCTGTGTCAATATTGTCATCACCAAGCGGACAAATATCATCTGCATCACATACGCCGTCATTATCTGCATCTTGAAGTACACCCGCACAATTACAGTCGGCATCGTAAACATCACTTGTGGTACAGGCATCACCGTCGTCGCAAGTTGTACCAACAGAGCAAGCCAGAGGGCATGGAATACAATCTGCACCACCACAGTCGATATCGGTTTCATCTTCATCTTGAACACCATTTTCACAATGTTCGAGTGCCTCTCGATATACTGTAAAATTATCAAAGTAAAATCCATCTAATTGCGCTCTTTCTGTATCACCATCAGCTTTGAAGCGAATATAAAGCGAGTTGACTCCTGCATAACCTGAAAGGTCAATTTCTTCACGTACCCATTCTTTTTGGAAGCCATCGTATAGACCTTCTCCTGTTGGTTGGTCGGGTGTACCGTTGCCCCCCCATACATTGTCAGGGCTTGCGCCGGGCTTGGTGTATGTACCACACAACTCAGACCATGAAGAGCCATTGGTAGAAACTTCAATTTGAACAAAATCAAACAATCGTGAAATATCCCATTTTGTATAATATTCTAAAACAGGCGCTTGAATATTAGAAAGGTCGAGTGGAGAAGAAAGTGTGAGTGTGCGTGTAGCTGTACTCATATTACCGGAAGGTGAATCTGCAATACTATTTGAGCCACTGTATCCTGTTGAATTGGTGACTCCCCACCCGCCGCTGCTTGTCCAATTATTGAGGTTAGCACCGTTATCTGATACTAATGTAGGTATATTGTATGCTTTTGTAATTGTGCTTGTATGAATATCGTAAGTACCGTTATTTAAAACGACATCAAAAGTGATTGCTGTACCCGAAGGTGTATTTGCTGCTATTGTAATTCCTGTTGATACGTTCGCAAAATTCGCCTGTGTTAATGTACTTGTTGACATCGTCGGATTAGCAATTGCCGTAACATAAGGACTGCTCGAAGAAACGCTCACTGTAAATGCACCGTCAATATTACTCAAATGTTCTACACTGAAGTTCAATGTCGGATTTTGAGCATCCAAACCGTAAGGTGTCAAATCATTTAACACTCCATAATTCGCGGCAGAAGAAGCCAAAATTAATGACATTTTCATCTGACGATCGCACTGAGATACGATATAAGAAGGATTGGGCCAAAAGCCACCTTCTGCTGCCGAACCGATCTCCGGTGTCCATGTCAAAATGTCTTCTACACCATAAAACCAGTCATCTGCTTCACCATTTACAGGATAAATTACCTCATTACCGTTGCCGTAGTGATAGCGGTTGTCCCAGCACATCTGTTCTGAAAGTTCATCATACAATTCCTCCTCTGCGTGTGTACCTGTGGTATATCCCCACGGACGCAACATCAAATTTGAATAAGAGTGATTATTAAAAGCATTCACAAAATTGTGGCTTTGTACAAAGTCACGCATCATTTGCGTTTCAGGCTCTGAGAAAGGACCAGTACCTCTGTATGTATCCGAACTTGGATTTGGACTTGATCCTGTGTTGTTTAGTCCCCATTGGTAGCCATAATTACGATTCGGGTCAACACCATAGGTGCCATTCCCGTTATTTCTACGGTTTTTACGCCACATACCACCACCATTCGGGTTGGTTTGTTGATTGTACAAATAACCGTCAGGATTCACGACCGGAATGAAGTACAACTCCGTATTATCTACAATATTTCTTACTTTTTGGTCAGTTGCATAATTCTCTAACAAATACCACATATAGTACAATTGATTCATCATACCCAGTGGCTCACGAGCGTGGTGTACACCTGTGTACAAAACCTCTGCCTCATTCTCGTCGATATCAGGATTGTCAGAAAGTTTTACGTAAAAAACACTTCTGCCCTCAATCGTTGTTTTATTGTTGCTCGTAGGAGCGCGAGCGGTAATTAGGTTTGGATAAAGACTACGCATTTGGTCGAGTTCATCCAACATTTCCTGATAGGTCGTAAAACCTCCCATGCTACCCAATTCAAAATTCTGCGGCACAGGAAATCCATCTTTCGAACAACCTAAATCTTGCCCTGCTTCTGCATTTTTGTATATAGCAGCGGTTTTAGCCTTTTGTAAGGCTTCACGCGCTTTAGGCAACTCTTTTATAGCTCTTTTTTCATAAAAATCAGCCATGTCACTAATCAAAACCTTTGGCTGAAAACCAATATTTCCTAACTGCTCAACCGTCTCTGTTGAAAGTTCTAAAGTAGCAACGTGTTTGCCGTTTTTGTGCTGCATATTTGCTCCACAGTGCAAATCAATACCCAAAGCAGCAATTCTATCTAAATCGGAATTATCTTCAATTACAACTTCTATTTTTTTGTAAATAATTTTCTTTTCTTGAAAATCGGATTGGTCATTCAGTTTCTTTGTTTCTTGTGCGAAAACACTCGCAAATCCACAAAGGATTAAAGTAAAAATAAATGAAGGGATAAATGCTTTCCTCATAATGCTATTTTTTCTCGTTTAAAATATTTCTTCCAATTGTAATTCAATAAATGATGATGCAAATGTAAACACATGCCTCTTTGTCTTAATTTGTAATTAAAGCATAATGTGACATAGTATAACATTTTTACATGCGTAAACAAATACAAATTTACAAGTAAATATAAATTATTTGTTTTTTATCTAAAAAATTGAAAATCAAATAATTATATCAATAATCAAATATTTTAAAACTTAAAAAATAATCAAAAAAGTAAACAAGTTGATTTTATGTACATCTGCATGGAAAGAAGGATAATGACAAAAGATACTTGAGTATCGTGTAGAATTTTTTGGAAAAGATGGTAATATATTTTCTTCCTTATAATCATTTTATCTAAAAAAGAAGAATTTACTAATATTAAAATTAATCATAAAAATAATGAATAATTTAAAACTCAACAACAAATGAAGGTGGCTAATCATCCTGCGCCATTTAACACAACATTAACCCACTAAACAAATCAAACATATATAAAATCCGCAAAAAACACGTTATATTGCAAACAGAAAAGACAAGCCTGCGTCTTTTCAAAGATTGTTTATCTAATTCAGCATATCGGAAAAGAAATTTTGCACAACAAAATTCATTCACCTGACATACCGATTAACTGATTAACCAATTAACTCATCCCGCCAATAACGTTAAAATTATGACGACAAACACACACACCAACACATCATGGACGACAAGTCTTTTGATAGCTATTTTATTGATAACCTGCACATTAAGCTGTAAGAAAAAAACAAATACCTACATCACGCCCGATGCTGAATTTAGCACTTACATCAATGCCTACACCAGTGGCGAAATCTCCAAAACAGCCCCCTTCACCATTCGTTTTAATGATGCTGTGGTCAATACCAATCAGGTGGGTTCAGCCTTGAGCGATGGTCTGTTGCGCTTGTCACCAAGCATTCAAGGCACTACAACTTGGGATGATGAGCGTAGCCTTACATTTACGCCAAGCAAAAATTTTGCCTCCGGTCAAAACTATGTGGTGAGTTTGCGCTTGGATAAATTATTCGATAAAGTACCTGCCAAACTCCATAATTTTGAGTTCAATTTTCGAACTCGCGAGCAACATTACAGCTTCGATTTTGATGGCATTCGTGCTGCCGACCCTGCCGACCTTTCCAAACAAAAAATCACAGGAAGACTACAAACCGCAGATGTCGTTGATAGCGATGCAGTAGCACAAATGCTTACTGCCCAACAGAAAAATAATGACAATCTCAACATCACTTGGACGCATAGCAGCGACCAACTCAACCATAGTTTTACCATAGAAAACATAAGAAGAACTGATAATGCGTCTGCCGTCAAATTAAGTTGGAATGGTGAGCCGATTGGTGTCCGTGCAAAAGGTAAACAAACGATTCAAGTTCCGGCATTGGGCGATTTTTCGATATTGAGTACCAATACTTTGAAAGGTAAAAATCAGGAAATTATCATTACCTTTTCCGACCCTCTGTTGGCAAATCAAAACTTGGATGGTCTGGTGCAGATTGAAGGCTATAAAGGCAAACTTCGCCATGCGATTGACGGCAATACTTTGCGTGTTTATCCTGCCAAAAAATTGAGTGGAGAACAGAAAATAACGTTGGCGCGAGGTATCAAAAATTCGGAAGGAAAAAAGATGAAAAATGCCGGAGAATGGTCACTCACTTTCGAGCAGGAAAAGCCACAAGTTCGCTTAGTCGGAAAAGGGGTGATTATTCCAGATTCTAAAGGTTTGATGTTTCCATTCGAGGCAGTTAATTTGAATGCTGTGGATGTCGAAATTTTCAAAATTTTCTCCGATAATACACTACAATTTTTACAAAAAAATCAACTCTCCGGCGATTATAGTTTGCAGCAAGTCGGGCGTGTGATTTATCAGAAAAAAGTAAATTTGAACAGTCTTGATGCAGACGCTTCTTTGGGTTCGTGGAATCGTTACGCATTAGATTTAAGTAAATTTATCAAGCGCGACCCCAATGCCATTTATCAGGTTCGATTGGGCTTCAAACAAGATTATTCGACCTATAAGTGTAATGACGATAATTCCGAAAATGCTACTGCACAATTAGTCTCGCTAAATTCCAATACAGCACTTGGTGAAGATGACGAAATTGAGACCATTATGCGCTATCGTTATAATTGGAATTACGAAGGTTATAAATGGGAACATCGCAACAAACCATGTTATCCGCCCTACTATAATCCGCGAAATTTTGTGAGTAGAAATGTCGTACCTTCTAATTTTGGAATGATCGCAAAACGAGGTACGAATGGCGATTTATACGTCATCGTTACCGATTTATTAACAGCAAAACCCGAAACAGGCATTTCTTTAGAAGTATTTGATTATCAAAAACAAACACTTGGTAAAATAAAAACAAATAAAGATGGAATTGCCGTATTAAATACCAAACGACCACCTTTTACGGTCATTGCAACAAAGGGCGACGAGCGTGGATATTTAAGGCTTCAAGATGGTGCTTCGCTCTCTCTCAGCCGATTTGATGTCAGTGGCGATAAGGTACAAAAAGGACTCAAAGGCTACCTCTACGGAGAGCGTGGCGTATGGCGACCGGGAGACTCGATTTACCTCTCTTTTATTTTAGAAGATAAAGAAAAAACATTGCCCGAAAAACACCCCCTTACCTTTGAATTTTTTGACCCAAAAGGGCAATTACAACAAAAAAATACGACCGCACAACACACCGGACACATATACAGTTTTTATACCAAAACAGACCCCGAAGCCATTACAGGAAACTGGCGGGCAAAGGTACAAGTAGGTGGTGCGACCTTCACCAAAACCATAAAAGTAGAGACGGTAAAACCCAATCGGTTGAAGATAAATCTCGACTTTGGCAAGGACGAACTCACGCACGAAGACGGTAAAAAACTCAATGGAAAATTGCAAGTAAATTGGCTACATGGCGCAGTTGCAAAAAACCTAAAAGCCATAGTAGAAACCGACATCAAATCTACGAATACTACTTTTCAGAAATATCCCGAATTTGAGTTCGACGACCCCGCCCGAAAGCTCAAATCCGAACCCCAAACTGTCTTTGACGAAACACTCGATAAAAACGGCTCGGCAGACATCAGCGCAGCCATAGAAAGCAAGGAATCTCCGGGCAAATTGAGGGCGAGTTTTAAGACCCGCGCCTTTGAAGAAGGCGGTGATTTTAGTGTAGATAATTTTACCGTAGATTATAGTCCGTATCCTTATTATGCAGGTATTCGTATTCCTTTAAATCGTTATAAAACAAAGCAATTGGAAATGGATAAAACGCATAGTCTTGATGTGGTTGTGTTGGACAAAGACGGCAAACCAAAAGCTGACCGCGAACTCAAAGTTGGTTTTTATAAACTCGAATGGCGTTGGTGGTGGAGTCGTTCACGCAGTAATTTGACTTCATTTAATAGTAGCACACATCATGGCGCGATTTCTACCGACAAGGTGACGACCAATACCAAAGGCGAAGCAAGTGTACAGATAAAACCGGAAGATTGGGGGCGTTATCTTGTGCGTGTATGCGATGAGGACGGGCATTGTACAGGCGATATTTTTTATGCCGGAAGCCCTTGGTACGATAACGATGATGAAATGGACGAAGAATCCCGACGGGCAGCTTCGATGTTGGCTTTTTCGGCAGATAAAGAAAAATATGAAGTAGGCGATGCGGTAGAAGTTCGCATTCCGACAAGTGAGAAAGGACGTATTTTATTGTCCGTTGAAAATGGCTCGAAAGTCCTTGAAACACATTGGATAAATACGAAAAAAGGTGAGACCATTTATAAATTTTATGCCAATAAAAATATGGTGCCGACTGCCTATCTAAACGTCTCGCACATTCAACCGCACGGACAAGGTGAAAACGATTTGCCGATTCGGATGTATGGCGTTATTCCAATTAAAGTAGAAAATCCTGCCACTCGCATACAGCCTTTAATCGACATGCCGCAAGTCTTGAAACCCGAAGAAAAATTCACCGTAAAAGTACGCGAAAAAGACGGACAACCAATGGCTTATACATTAGCAATAGTTGATGATGGCTTACTGGATTTGACCCGTTTTAAAACACCCGATGCTTGGTCGTCCTTCTATGCAAGAGAAGCATTAGGTGTGACGACTTGGGATGTATATGACCATGTTTTGGGAGCATACAGCGGCGAATTGGAGCGTATCCTCAGCATTGGCGGCGATGATGCGGTGGACGTGGCAGGTGCAGAAAAAGCGAATCGTTTTAAACCTGTAGTGCGTCATATCGGACCATTTTATTTAAATAAGAAAAAAACAAATACACACGAAATTGTGATGCCGAATTATGTAGGTTCGGTACGTGCGATGGTCGTAGCAGCAAAGGACGGTGCGTATGGCAATGCCGAAGTCACTAGGCCTGTCCGCAAGCCTTTGATGGTCTTGGCTACGTTGCCTCGCGTCCTCAGTCCAATGGAGACGCTCAAACTACCCGTCAACGTATTTGCTATGGAAGAAAAAGTACGAGATTTGACTGTCAAAGTAGAAGCCAATGGCTTGCTCGAATTTCCTGATGGCAATACCCAAAATCTGACCTTCGGAAGTCCGGGTGATGAGGTCCTTTATTTTAATGTAAAAGTGCCTGAAAAGATTGGTATTGCCAAAGTAAAAATCACTGCGACAGGTGGCGGAGAAGTCACTACACAAGAGATAGAATTGGATGTCAGAAATCCAAATCCTTACGTGACAGATGTGGTGGAAGAAGTCCTGGAAGCCAATGCGACATGGGCAACCGACCTCAAACCCGTTGGTATGTACGGTACTAATTCAGCGATGCTTGAAGTGTCGAATATTCCACCGCTCAATCTCGGCAAACGACTCAAATACCTCATTCGTTATCCGCATGGCTGTATTGAGCAAACGACCTCTTCGGTCTTTCCACAACTCTATGTCAGCCGACTGATAGACTTGGATGAAGAACGTAAAAAAGAGATTGATAGAAACATAAAAGCCGGACTGGAACGCCTTAAAAAATTCCAAATAGGCAGTGGCGGATTTGGATATTGGCGCGGTGCCGGTACAGCCAATGATTGGGGAACCAACTATGCCGGACATTTTATGGTGGAAGCTAAAAAATTGGGGTATTCCTTACCTGTTGGCATGTTGGACAAATGGAAAAAACATCAAAAGCGCGAAGCCCGAAATTGGACACCACCCGCTCACGTTCAAGACTTTACAAATAACAGACGTTATCGGAATTACGACCTCACACAAGCCTATCGCCTATACACCCTAGCACTCGCGGGCGCACCCGAAATGAGCGCGATGAACCGCATGAGAGAAAGTACACTCCTCACTTCGCAAGCCGCTTGGCGACTTGCCGCAGCCTACGCCGCAGCCGGAAAACCGGAGGTCGCACAGCGACTGATTGAGGATGTTTCGACAGAGATCCAACCCTACCGAGAACTCGCTCAAACCTATGGCAGCGACCTCCGCGACCAAGCCATGATTTTGGAAACATTGGTGATGATGAACGAAAAAGGAAAGGCTGCCAACTTACTAAAATCTATGTCCGGCAAACTCGCTTCCGGTAATTGGTACAGCACTCAAACGACGGCTTACTGTTTATTAGCTGTCGGAAAATTGGTTGCTGAATCGGGCGGACAAGCAAAGGATATTCGCTTTGCCTATACGCTCGGTGGAGCCAGCGAAAAAAACGCAGGTTCGAGCAATCCTGTCTTGCAAATTCCGATAGATATTGACCAACTCAATAGTAAAAATATTAGTCTGAAAAACGAATCCGAAGGCATCCTCTATGCACGTGTCATACTCGACGGCAAACCGCTACAAGGCGATACAACCGCTGCCCAAAACGACCTCAATATGAGCATACAATACGAAACCCTCAAAGGCAAAAAACTTGACCCAACGAGCATCCCACAAGGTACAGATTTTGTCGCCGTAGTCACCGTAAAAAATCCGGGCATACGCGGTAATTACGAAGAAATGGCACTGACCCAAGTTTTCCCCGCCGGTTGGGAACTCCGCAATCTCCGCATGGATAATCTTGAATATACTATCAAAAATGACGCTTCCGACTACCAAGATATTCGCGACGACCGTATCTATACTTATTTCGATATAAGCAGCAATAACACCCGCACTTACAGCATCCTACTCAACGCCACTTACGAAGGTCGCTATTATCTGCCTTCGGTGTATTGTGAAGCGATGTATGATAATGGGATTAATGCGCGGGAAAGTGGGGGATGGGTTGAGGTGGTGCGAGACGCGACTTTGTAAATTGCCAAAAACAAAAAAACGCTCCTTGCATTTTGAAAATGCAAGGAGCGTTTTTTGTTATGTTTACTCTTCCTCTGACTTGGCATCAAATCCGAGTGCAATTTCCATTTTTTCTACTTCTTGTTGTATTTTCTCGACCAAGTCGGTGAGATAAGCTTCTCCAATATTTTCGCTTTCAGATTTATCGTAAATGGAGAGGATATAGACATCCGTTTCGTGTGGTTCGTGTGCTAAAAAAACATCCACGTAGGTAATCACTCGCATACCGCCACTTTTACCTCTTCCTTTGCTCTTGACGGCTAATCTGATTTTATAAACATTCTCACGGATATGTGTGCCTTTACGTGGTTCAGATTCGAGTTCAGCGGTCAATTCGGCTAATTCACCTTTCAGAGAGCGATATTTTTTGATGAGTTTCTTGGCTTTTCGCTCAAAATTTGATGTAGGTACAACATTAACATTCATCCAAAAAGGTTTTCATATCTCTTTTAGGCAGCTTGCCTTGTTGCATCAATTTAACTTCAATGAATGCTGATTTTAGCTCCGCCTTTTGGGCTTCGTAAGCCTCCCACTTTCTAAAACCCGCTTCAATGCGCTGCCAATCTTCATACGAAATCAAAACTTTGGATTTGTTACCCGCTTTGTCGGTGATGTATTCTATACCAATGCTATCTGTCATATCTTCTGTTGATTTTTTATTTGGTAAAAATACGGAGATTTTTGGTGGGAAGCAATTTTATCCTTTCGGTACGCTACATCCTACGCTTCCAAACACTAGAATTTCGACTGTGCTTCTGACGAAATGATGATTTCATAAGTCATAACGTTCCTCTATTTCTGCCCGAAATTCGCGCCATGATTTCTTACCTGTATCTGTTCCGGCTTCGTGAATATGGAGACGTTGGTCCAGTATTTTTTGTTGTGCTTCAGTGAGTTTAGGCGTGTCACTATCCGACTTTTCTACACTAATCACAAAATCTAAACTGTTGAGCATATCTACGAAAGCCGCCGCTTTATCATCTTGAATCTGAATGTTTAATTGCATATTGTGGTGATTTTAATGTGGAAGTAAATTAAACTTATTGATTTTTCAGATGTAATTGATAATCAATAAGTTAAAATGGGTGTCGAATTTGATGCCAATAAAACATCTTAGAAAAAATCAATTGTTTTTAACGAGAGTATTGCAAATTCAGACGTATTTTT
>CALIZI010000315.1 GCA_938028705.1 uncultured Saprospiraceae bacterium
CAACCTGTGCGATTAAAATGAGTTGAGACTTGCAAATCAACTTTTTGCGATAAAGGTACGTTAGTACCGACCCTGTTTGTAGTAAAATAATCCCCAAAACCTCCTAAGCTCCGTAGGAGCGGCACTGTTTGTACATTTAACGGTGTCGGTGCTACGCACCTTGATAAATTTTGCTTGGTTTTTTGCTACAAACAGGGGCGATGCTAACGCATCTTGAACGACATAAAGCGAAATTCCACCGCTTACTATTTTAATCGCACAGGTTGACTTTAGTCGCCATGTCACAATAATAAAAATACGTAAATTTTTGTGTTGTAATTTTTTATAAATAAAAATTTATAATCACATGGCGACTGAAGTCGCCTGTACAGTATTCGCGGTCAGCCTGTTTAGCCTCTCGTCTGCATGAATGACAAGGGCTTAAAACCTGCTTGGATGAGTCTGAAAGTATGATTTGTTATATATCTAAATGCTCTGACCGCTACTCATTTAAAATTATTTCCTTATATTGTGAAGGTAATTTTTGAGTACTCACCTGTTTTTTATTATATACTCATTTTCAATAAAATACAAATACTATTAAATACATTTAACATGAAATCTTCAAAGCTATTTTTATATGGGATGTGTTTCGTTTTTGCGTTTTTTTTACAATCTTGTAAAAGTGACAGCAAAGATGTAGCAGCAAACAATACAGCCAAACAATCCATTACATCCAAAAAAAGAACCCAAAGAACTACCGACCCGAAAATAGATGCTCAAGTCAAAGAAGTCATTGATGAGGTCAATGCTAAAATCGAAAGAACCGAAAAAGAAGTAGATAAACTTTTGGAAGGCATTTGAATATTGAATATCGAACAAGGAAGGATGTCATTGTTTTTAAATGAAAAAAGATACAATTAGAATTATGAAAAATATAAAAAATACCATGTTCCTTTTATTAGGAATTTTCGTTATGTGCTTATTTGTACAGCCTGTGCAGGCACAACAAAAATCAAAGAACCAAGAGCCAACAAAAGAATTGAGAAGCCTTAGAAAAGGGGATAAAATAGTAACACAAGGAGGTAAACGTACTGTGGTGGAAGGGGAAAAATCGGCTACACCGCGTCCGAATCAGGCGAAGCGACCAACACCTCAAAAGCGTCCGAATCAAGCGAAAAAACCAACAATCAAACAGCGTCCGGCGGTCAACAAAACGCCCGTTAAGAAACCTCAAAATGTAGCAAATAAAAACTTACGCCCGGCGGCAAAGAAGGCCGGCAAAACCCAAACCAAAGGCAGAGTAAGTGGTATAAAAAGAGGCAACCGAGTAGGTCGCGCCCGTTCATTATCTCCCCAAAATGCAAAAGCCATGCAGGTCGGTCATGGCAAATTGAAGGGTATGAGAACGAAATTGAATGCAGCAAAAGCAAAAGTGGCAAAAGAAAAAGCTGCTAATCCAAATTCCATAGAGGTGAAACAAAAAGAAGCACGTATCCGGCAAGCGGAAGCCAAAATAAAAGCTATGGAACAAGAACTTGTCAACCAACGTACAACGATTACGAAGTTGCAAAATCAATAAAAATTTTAGGGGGTATGACCAAAAATACCCCCTAAAATCAAGTCCTTTCGACTTTTACGGTGGGTTGAAACCCACCGCT
Organism: uncultured Saprospiraceae bacterium; assembly: GCA_938028705.1. Classification (GTDB taxonomy): domain Bacteria; phylum Bacteroidota; class Bacteroidia; order Chitinophagales; family Saprospiraceae; genus JAHDEO01. The sequence continues at coordinate 1,641 of CALIZI010000315.1, forward strand.
TTTATGATGTACCCGTTAATTTCGCAAAAGTACAGGGTTTCAACCCTGCAACGGTGAAACTAAACCTTAATCACCTTAACAACATAATACACACCTGCCATATTTATAGTTAAAAAATACACACCAGTTATCAGTTTTGATGTATTGACAGTCTGCGTATCTGTTGTGAATATATCGGACAATACAGCTTGCCCAAGCGCATTGTGCAAAGTATAATCTGACAAATTTTCGTTTACATTATCATATAATTGAATCGTTAATTGTTCACGCATCGGATTCGGAAAAACCTCAAAGGGTTGACCCAACATCGCTTCCAAATCTGCCAATAATACAGCCGGACGCAAAGCAGCAAATTGGCGCATCAAACCTACTGCGGCATGGTAATCATTCATAGTGGCAGGGTAGCCCCAACGCCTGATGTGTTCGGGCATGGCAGGGTCATAAATCCTTGTCAATGAATCAATTTTATATAAAACATTATTCGGTGATAAAGTGTGATTTAAATGATATAAAAAACGCTGATAAAAACGTTCTTTGAATGTTTTATTCGTTAATAATTTTTTTAATAAAATAACAAAAGGCTGCGTGTCATGGTCATTCGTCAAGGGTGTGAGCATTTCCCGCATTTTACTTTTCCAATATTCGTGCATCGCCGAATCGCCATCGTTGAATAACCAACGCCATTGTGCATCGGGTGTTTTTTCACGCCAATATTTGAGGTTGTTTTCCGGGAAATCCCACAGTTCCAAATACAACTCTGCCACCACAAAATCAATGAAATTATCAAGGTGAATGTAGGTCTGTATAGTGGTATAATTGGCATTCGTACTCAGGTCATTTTGCCGTACAAAATCCATCATTTCCTCAAAAGTCGTTGCATCACCGTCAATCACAAAACCTGACCTTTCGAGCATATCCACATTGTCAGGGTCAATGCCGTAATTGCTGCGGATGTAGTGTTTGTCGTGCCGTTCTTTAAGGTTGAAAATGCCCCAATATTCGCCATTTACAAAAGCCGCGACAGGCGTAAAAGCCTGATATTCCAAACCCATTTCGCGCACTAGCAGGTGGCACAATTCATCTTTGAAAGGTACGTGGAAATTATTGGGATTGGCAACCCGCAAGACGAGTCGTTTGTATTCATCAATATTTTTTTGAATGAAAAAAGGATAGTCAAAATACTTTTCGCCATAATCATTTCGGGCATACAGTCGCAATGATTTTTGTGGCAATTGCCGACTATACTGCCCATGTATGCGTATGCCTGCATCTTGCGCGATACCAAGCGTGCCGTCCGCTTCAAAATACTCAATATGGACAGGGCGTTCCCACTCGCGTCCGCGTTGATAATGGTTGCCTGATTGGAGGTTGCCCTTGGTGGCAAGATTGCCGGGGATATATATGCCATAGTTGGGGTCAAATAGGTTTCGGGCATCCGTCACCAAAGAAACCACCGGAAAAGGATACCGCAAACTGCCCACATCATTGACCCCGTAAGTGAAAGTACGGTAAGGCGTGACCCGCGTAGCTCCCCAAAATCCAGCTGCCCGAATGACGGTTAATTGAAATACCTCGCCTTGTGGCGGCTGCCAATATTCGGGTGCTGTGGGTATGGTGGCGAGGTCAGGCGCAGTCGTTTTTTTATCAATAATAATAAAATCGCTATACCGCAAACTGCTCGTATCAGGCAATTCGCCGTTGAGGGTATAATGGATTTGTGCATTAGGGTTATCCGTAGAAAGTGTAAGTTGGAAAGCTGTGGTGTACCAGCCGCGAGGGTGGGAAGGGGTGATGTTGTAGGGTTGGGCGTGGATGATGTTTTGTAAGAATATTAGTGAAATTATGAGTACGATTGTCCGGCTTATCATTTATGCAAGCTATTATTATGCAGTTCTTTTTATTTGTATTTCTCTGAATCTGCCGTTTATTTTTTTAGCTCTGCCTATTATTTTAATCCACTTACTTAGGTGCAGACTTTCTGTATAAATTGAACCTATCAGGTCGGTATCTTCCAAAATTGTGATTTTGGGTTTATCCATAAAATCGTCGTCTTTGTCATTAGGGATATAGGCATTTCCAATTCTTGTATCGGTATTCAGATGATAAATACTGATTTTGTATTCTTTGTCTGTTTTATCTTGTTCCAATACACCTGTCGATTCTTCTTCTGTTATGCTGTTGGAGGAAGTAAGTTCTGACTTTAACGCTATGGCAGGGCAAAATGAATTAGCTAATGGAAGATAATCTTCCGGTATTTCTTCATAAGAAACGTGAAAGACAGCAAGTATTTTGTCATTAATATTTTTGTCTAAAACAAATATTGATGTCGAACTTTTTAATGCCTCTAAATATGATATTTTTTTATTAATAAATTTAGAATGTACTTCGTTTGTCACGATTGATTGAAAATATCTGAACAGATTATCGTCTTCCTCATCTTCGCAAACTAAGGAGCCTAATATTTTATTACCATACCGATTCAGACCAATAAACAGAATGGGAAACTCATCGAAATGAAGTACCTCGTAATTATCTGTGATGATTGGCAAATCACTTAATATATTTCTGTTATTATTTATCTTGAACATTTTGTCTCAACGGAATAAGCTCAACTAATTCTACCAAATCTAAGGTAAAGTTATCTGATTTATAAAAGTCGTAATGATGTTTGTTGGGAATCGGCTTTAGGATGGGGGTGTGTTTTATAACACCTGCGTTATTCTTGAATTTGATGATTGAAAGATGATTTTTCAGTTTTGGACTAATCGCAAAAGTGGTCATAAAACGTTGCAAAACAGTATCTTTAGTATCCTCTTTCCATATATCAATTGACAAACCCCTTTTGCCACAAACATCTGAACAATCATCTGGTGAAGATGCTATAATTCCTCTTTCATAATGTGTTTTGAAATCTCGATCTTTTAATTCTGTTTTTGCTTTTCCTACTTTTCTTACGAACAAATCCCTTGTATTTTCTTGCGATTTTAATAAGCAATTACAGTCAGTATTTTTGTGTAATTTATCAAACGTCATATTTTTTCATCTAAATTCACCACTAAACAAATATAAGAAATGATAAACACAATTCAAAGAAAAAATATTATTTTTTTCGGGATAGAAATATAGGATTTATTGGGTTAAAATGAAATTCCCATTTTCAAAGCAAATAAAATATAATTCACCTGTTCTTCATATTCTTCTAAATAATTGACATCCACATCAATATGTATGGTTTGGAAATGCAAACCGAGTGCTACATAAAAAGCAATGTGTTCATTAATAGGCAGTCGTCGTCCGTAGTCGAATTCCAACATCCAGCCACCAAGATATTCGTATTGTTCGAGTTGCCCATAATCTTTGTGCCAACCAAAAGCGTAACCGATTTGCGCTGCAAAAAATGGTGAGTTGACCGTCTCGCGGGTATAAACGTGGAGGTCTGCATATATAGGTGCGAGGTGTTCTTTTTTGAAGCTTTCGTAAGCTATTCCACCACCAATTTGCAGATGCGGGTGTATTTGGTAAAGTAAGGTATAACGAAGATTGGGGGCGTATTTGAAGTCGCCTGTATTGCGGGCAATTTCGGCACCGGCAAGTGTGCCGCCTTCGAGTAGGTGGACGATGTTTTGTGCTTGAATGTTGGTGGCAAACAGGCTGAGGAAAAGTATTGGAATGATGGATCCAAAATGATAAGATGAATAATATATTTTTTTCATTTAAACAACCGCTCATCAAATTTGAATTCAGATTGATCAGTGATTTTTATGTGTTGATAATCTTTATGAGCCGGATTAAGCACGATGTTGTTTTCTAAGCTGATTACTGCGGAAGGAACGATTATTCCTAAAGCATCTGACGCTTGGAAATATTGTAAACCCAGTTCTTGTGTCCATTCATTTGTTTGTAAAGCATCCCAACCGTCTTTCAATTCATCTACTGAAAGTATTTTTGATTCCAGTTTCTGAGGGATGTTTATTGTCAACAGGATTTGGTTGGGCGGCACTATCTCCTTTGGTGTATGAACCAGTAATTCTAATATTGCCAATGCTCTGTTTTGTGAAGTATATAGGGCGGGTGTGCCTACCGGATTCCACCTTCCTCCAAACAATTCCGCTCCTTTGCCCGAAATATCGGAAGCATATTTTTTCTTTGTTATCCGAAATACCTGCATAAGCTAAGAATAAACACCATGTTCTAATCTCCCTAATATTGTTTTTATGGCATCTATTCCGAATGACGTATCTAACAGACTTATCGGTTTTTGATAATCCAAAGCGCGTATATCGCTTCTCATCCATCGTTGAAAATGCGCTCTTTCTTCAAAAACTTCGTAACCGAATTTATACAATTCTACTATCCAAATGAGGTGAGCCGAAGTATCCGTCTTAAAAATTTTTTCATCTGTATAACGAGCTAACTGCCTGTCAGACAGTGATATAATGCCCGAAATTTCTTTCATCGGGATACCTGTAAAGTCCAGAATTTCCTTCATTTGTCGCATGCTCAATCCTTTGCGACTTAGCTCTATATAATCATTCCGGCTCTTTACCTGTATGCCTCTGTTTGAATCGCTTAATATTTTTGATACTTGTACCATGCATTGTCATTTGTCAACAAATATAATGACATTTTGTGAATTTTGCAATTTCAAAAACATCTTCAATTCATATTTCAAAAAGTACCTCCATAGAGAGATTGTTTTGCGCCAAATAGGTGTACTGATTTTGTGCCAGCCCATGTGTGGTAATCATGGTCAGAAAAAGTGCTTTATTGGTTTTGGCGACCGTTTGAAAAGTTCCGATTTTATGACGCAACTTCTCCGCATAGCTTTTTGTGATCATGAAAGGTTGAATGGAAAATTTCATTTCGCAGAGGTTGATGACTTGGTCTTTTCTGTCAATCAATAAGTCAATTTGGGCAGTTTCATTATACCACGAAGCTACGGAAGTCTGTACACCACTGATGCCCAAAGCTTTTTTTATTTGTGGAATATGATGCAGACACACCATTTCAAAAGCATAACCACTCCAAGCCCGGTAGCGAGGTGTTTCATTAGCATTAATCCAAAAATATTCATCATCAATGGCTGACTTTCGTATAAAATCAAGGTAGAAAAGAGAGTAGGGATCAATCAATTGGTATAATGTAAACCGTTGTTTTTTGCCAAAAGGCTGGTAGTGCCGGATAAAAGTGCTTTCCTCCAGTTCTTTCAAAATCGCGGTCAGTCTGCCGCCGTTTGGCAACTTGGTTATTTTGGTGATTTCGCCTCTGGTCAGTCCTTTCTTTTTTTGTACAAGGGCTTCGACAACTGCCTGATGACGTTCTGCTTTTTTGAATAAGGATGCGTATAAATTGTCGTACTCATTCCGCAACATGGCACCTTTTTCAAAACAAAGTGCATTGATATTTTGAGCGGCACTCTGCCCCGCTTCCACATGATCCAAATAAAAAGGAATGCCGCCGAGTACCATATACAGTAAAATAATTTGGTAGCGGTCAAAGGCAGTTCCTTTGTACTTCAAAAAGGCTTCCGTTTCTGCCAGCGTAAAGGGTTCGAGTTTTATTCTACCTGTTATTCGATTGTGTAGTCCGCCCCTGTTGTTCAATAAATTCGTAATCATCCAAGATGCAGCCGAGCCACAAACAATCAGTAAAATATCACGACGCGCACTTGCCCAACTGTTCCAAAAATATTCCAAGCCTGTAAGGAATTTGGATTTAGGAGTGTCGAGCCAGGGGAGTTCATCTAGAAAAATGATTTTCTTTTTAGGGCTGTCCACAGTTTCCAGAAAATTAATGAGTTGATTGAAAGCCTCGAACCAATCTTTGGCAGGCTTCGCAGGCGGGTTGATTTTATGATGCTTTGATATAGCAGTATGGAACTGTTTTAATTGGTCGGACTTGCCCACATTATCCAAACCCGTCATTTGAAATGTAAACTGACCCGCAAAAACCTCTCGAATCAGGTAAGTCTTCCCAACTCGTCTTCGTCCATACACCGCAATAAATTCCGACTTCTTCGATTCGGCATATTGTCTTAGTTTTTTTATTTCTTTCCGGCGACCAATTAAATGTTCCATGTCTTTATTTTTGGCTCTAACTATGTAAAAAACACTAGTTAGAGCCAAAAATAATCATTTTTTGATAGTTTATTCACTTTTTAAGACAAACTTATCTTAGTGGTTCTCGCTTTAAGTTTTGAATAGTTTTCGTGATACTTTAAATCGCTGATAATGAGTGGTTTAATGTAAGTTGGGTGCGATTCATTTTTGTACCCATGTCTCATTTTAAATTTTATTCAATAATGGACAGCATTGGGCTTGAATTTGGGCTAAAACTCGTCTGACATTTAAACTTTGTCGAAAAATATAAGATCATCGGTAGATTTTGAAAATGTCTGACGAGTTTTAGCCCAAATTCGGAAAAAATATTCCAGCCTAAATGCAAATACATTGTTATTTTATAAATATATTATTATCAAGTTAATTTAAATATCGTAAAATATTGATAATTAAGAATATTAGTGGGTACAAAATTGAATCGCACCCATGTAAGTTTAAAACTGTCCGAAACTTCTATCTTAAACCATTAGACTTGTTTGACCTTGATAATCAACGATTTAGATTAATTTTAATAAATAAAAATAAATTATTATAAATTAAATCTTATTTTATAATTTATGTAAAAAAAACAATTTATATAAATATTTAAAATTAGTTTTAATTTGGCTTTGCCAAATTCTTCATTTGCACTTGATTCTTGAACTTGCACTTAATCAATATCCCCGCATCAGGTAGCGATTATCGTTGATTTCTATGGCACTCACCGCATCATTATCATTCAAATACACGACAATATCACCTGTATTCGTATCAAATTTGATAACAGAACGGGCAGCATTGTTCGGATTTTTACTCACCAGACGCGACCATTTTTTCACAACGGCAGTTTGTCGTTTTGCGCCCGCACCTTCTTCGTTGTAGGTATAAACAATGCTATAGGTCCTTTTCTCTTTGGGGGCTTTTTCTTTCTTCTCCTTCACTTTTTCTTCCACCGCTTCGGGTGTCGCTGTTTGATTAAAAAAGTAATCTGCATCCGTTTCGTCATCTTCAAGTTCGTCAAGTTCCTCGTCAAAAAGTGATGCAGGTTTAGCTTTTACTTTTTTGGTTTTCTTTTGCTCTTTCTTGGCTTGCCGGACGAGTAGCTGCGGAGAAGGCTCTTTGGTTTCTATTTTTTCAATAAACTCAATAGAGACATTATCGGATTGATAAACACGCCCGGATTTAGAACGATTCATGACAAAAAACGGACGAATGATATTGCCCCAAATTTGAGCATCTTCTTCCAAAACCGTTTCATTTTTGTCCGTAAAGAACTTTTCATCTTTGGCTTTTTCCTGTGCAGTACAGCCGGCTTGATAGTAAATGACCTCGTCGTGGTTGCGCGATTGCCGGAAAATGTAAGCATCAATGTTTCTGTTATTGTCCAGAATGACTTTAAGGCTACCTTGTTTGGAAGGATCTTTTGAATCAAGTATCGATACTCTGAACACATTATTACCTTCTTTTTCTATACGATTGATACTGTAAGAACCCGCTGACTTGGTGCCTTTCAGGACAAGGTAGCCCCGAAGAATGGAGAAACTCACCTGACCGGGAGCAAGTTTGCCATGACTACCGCTGGCATCTTCCCATTCATTGGGTACGAGCGTGTAGCCATACAATTCGGCAGCTTGATAAAAAACCCTGTCGGTCACGTAGGTATAGCGGGCTTTTTCCTGAGCCATTGCGCTAAGTCCTAAAAATAAAAACAGTAAGAGTAAATTTGTTAGTTTCATAGTAAAAAAATTTGGTCAACAAAGGCGGATTGCATTAAATGTCGGATGGGCTTATGTATCGTGTATCAACAAGATAGTAAAATAAAGACTAAGCCCATAATTTTTGAAAGTAAATTTATTTTAAAAATAGTATAAAGGAATAATATATACAACCAACGTGCCATTTCTAACTGAAGTCCGCAGTTACCTTACTGTATAATATGTCCATACTGAAATATAGCTGTTTTTTAAATAATTAAAATTATTTTTTAATTTATTTATTATTAAAAATTAATTATTTGCAAATATTTATTATTATAAAATAATTTAAAATTACCGATTTTTTGCTGATGTTTATCCGTAAAATAAGCAATCATAGAATAATACTTAAATTCCAAATTCATTAATTTTACACTGTCACAAACAATAAAAAAAATAAATACATTTAATTTTTTTTATTTTTATTTTAAACTGATAATCAATTTTTTATGTAAAAATTTTATTTACAAAAAATAAGTTAATCGACATTTTGTATTTATAGTAATGTGTTACTTCTGTAAAAAAATATCGTCTCAAAAACCGAAAGCCCGCTATATATTTCTTTTTTTTCAAGCACTATAAAACGAAAAGATGAAAAAGGTAGTTTTGATTTTAATGATTGCATTGACGGGCTTGAGTTTATTTGCCCAAAACACCCCCAACAGGTCTTTGATTGCGCCACAATTTGAATATCATCCCAACAAGAAAAAAGCAAACAGAACAGTGCCGACAAAAGAAATCATTACAACAAAAAAGGTGGGGAAATCTATATTGACTTGGAAAGGCAAGACTCAAAATTTAGGTCGGATAGACCACAACAAACCTACAACAGGCGTATTTGAATTTGTGAATACAGGCAATCAACCTGTCATCATTAAAGATGCCAAAGGTTCATGCGGTTGTACCGACACAACCTTCCCCAAGACCGCCATACTCCCCGGCAAAACTGCCCGAGTCACAGCCACTTACGATGCCAAAAACATCGGACCATTCAAAAAAACTGTCACCGTTTATACCAATATAGATGAAGGTGGAGGTACGATATTGAACATCACAGGCGAGGTAATTTGGAGACTTTAGGGTCTTGTTTATTATATATTTATACGTTAGAAAAATTTTGGTTAAAAGCTATCCGTTTGGGTAGCTTTTTTTTGTTCCAAAAAACGCTTGGAAATGTAAAAGTCAAAATAATAAATGTAAAATGTAAAAGGATTGACCGTTGAGCGCGAGAAACGAAGCGTATAAAACTAATATTTTTTATAAAAATATATACAATAATTTTAAATAATTAATTCGCATCCTATCGTCACTTTTACATTTAATCACCGCCTTTGCCGCATCACTTCATACAAAATCATTCCGGTAGCTACGGATACATTATATGAGTCCGTTTTTCCTTTTTGCGGAATAATAAATCGCTCCGATTTGTGTAAAATCGAATGACTCACCCCTTCATCCTCTGCGCCCATCACGATGGCAGTTGGTCCGGTCAAGTCCAATTCCTGTAATTGTTTTTTACCTTTCAAATCACTCGCAAATACTTGTATGCCAGACATTTGTAACAACTCTACGGCAGTATTCAAGCTATTTTCCCTGCAAACGGGAATGTGCGTCAAAGCCCCCGCCGAAGTCTTCATGGCATCGGCATTGATACGTGCTGCGCCTTTACGTGGGATGACGAGTGCATGTGCGCCCGCACACTCGGCAGTCCGCGCTATGGCACCAAAATTCCGAACATCCGTCACGCCGTCCAAGACGACAATAAGCGGCGTATCCTTTTTCTCATACAGTACCGGAATGAGGTCTTCCAATTTGTAATAATCAATAATCGACAAAAAAGCAATCACGCCTTGGTGGTTGCCGTTTGTCCATTTCTGAAAACGCTCTTTGGGTGTATATTGCAAGGGAATATCATACTCGCGGCACACCGCACGCATTTCTTTTTCAAATTCGCCGCGCGTGCCACGATGAAACATGACCTTATCTATCGAACGCCCTGCACGTATGGCATCGAGTACGGGATGTCGTCCATATATGATGGCGTTTTCTTCTTTTTTTTTCATTATAATGTTAAGCGTATTTATCATCCAATATCTGTGCAATAGCCTTTGTTTCTCTCAAGTTCCTTCCAGTGGTTTGCACCCAAAGCGCATAGCCTTCATCAGTTTTATACAATACAATGTCTATCGTACCATCTTTACGAATTTTTCTGATGAATTTTTTGCCGCGCCAGTTCGTTGAGCGCATCTCCACTACGTAAGGACTGTTTTTGAGTTGTTTGGCTAACTCAGCAAGCTCCTTCTTACCATGATGATCGGCTAAATGTATTTTCTTATCCTCCGGCGCAATGTCTGTTTCTACAAGTTCAACATTGCCTAAATTTTCTACATATTCAACGATTTCTTTATCTTCAAATGATTTTTTTGACGATGCGTTGAATACGGATTCAATACGTGTTTCTTCGTCAGTTTCAATAATAATCGGTAGCTTGGTTTTATCCCATACAGGTGCAGATGATAGGCTGATACTCAACGTTTCATACAAATACGCAGATGCCAAACCTGTACATGCTGTTTTAGCAATTCCGCTTTCTTTATCTTCAAAAAAGTAGTTGGCTTCAATGTATTTATCAATGACTTCCTCATCTTCGTCTTTGATAAATGGTTGTATTATCATGTCAAACAAAAATTCTCTGTATAATATGGGAATGTCTTTATTGTTTATCCAGTCGTATAAAGTATAATTGTTAGCTAATGGAATTTCACTTATTGAGAGGTGAGAACGAATAAACTGAAAACCTTTTTTGCGAGCATCGCCCACAGTTTCGGCAAACTGTTTCATTTTATCATTCGCAGCATATTTATCTTCGGATAAAGGCTCTGCACTCAGTTCGTTAAACAATAACTCCATATTCACATCAATTTAGATAACTGGTTACTCCACTCAGACAATAAATTTGTTGGACGATTGCTTAATGTACCATTTTTGTCAATTTCAATATCCGTAATTCTTGCGTACTGTTCGGTGGTATCGACTATTTTTTCAAAATAAAAAGCTATCACACGGTCTTTGTCAATATCGCCTTCTTTTACGGCTACTCTGATGCCGTTGAGTAGGTGGTCGCTGTGGGTTTCGATGATAATTTGCACATCATTTTGAGCGACCAAGCCAATTAATCTGCCCAATTCTGCCTGTCCGCGTGGGTGAATGTGGCTTTCAGGGTTTTCGATAATCAACATTTGTTCGGGCTTGGCAATCAATAAGGCGGTAATCACATGCAATGCGTAGGAAATTCCGAAACCGACATTTTCAGGTTTAAATTTGTTGGTATGACCAAGATTGGGTTGTTTAAAATCATACTCCAACATCACAAAGTCAGACGAGACTTTTGTGGTACGCACACTCACGCCGGGAGAAATCTCTCCGAGCCAAAGATTGATTTGATTGATTAGTGTTTTGTTGACGATAGGTTTATTGGTTACTTCATCGTGAATGACGGATTTTGGATGTATGATGTTTTCAAAATGCACTTCTTCTGTTCCGCGTAATTCTATGTAGTGGGCGGTGTATTGACCGTGTTTACCGATGTTGTTTTCATCAACTACTTTTGAATAACTAGTGTGATTCATTGATTTGGGTTCTATTCTTTGGGCGTTTAGGTATTGGAAGTTTTTTTTATTCCATACAAAATCATCCTCATTAATCCGATAGCTGCCGTCATTATCTGTACTTATTAATTTTTTGTTGTCAAAATAATCAGCGTCAATGATATATTCATAAATAACAGTAAATGGTTTTATATTAGAAAAGCACATCGTTATGGACAAGTCTTCATTTTTACTATATTGATATAAAACATCTTTTGTCGTTCCTAACTTGACTAAATCACCATTTAACAATATCTTTTCAACATTTCCACTTTGTTTGAGAACCAACAAAGACTGAATAAAAGACGATTTCCCCTGCCCATTCAACCCCAAAAGAATATTCAGATTACGCAGTTGGAAATGCTTTTTTTTGATGCACTTGAAATTTTTTAATTCAATGGATTCTAACATGATTTATGAGATAGTATTTTGGATTAAATGTTTTATCTTTTCATGTCGGTACTTCACTCTTTTTTTATCTCCTGCTGCGCTTGATACCGGAAGAAAAAACTTTCCGTCTTTCTCTAATATTTTTTTTAATGCTTGCCCAAATTGAGTTTTATGTTTCTTTAATTTGGTTATTTCATCATCATTTAACACAGCGAATTGCACAGAAATAAGATCAAATAAAGATTCATTAATTGGCGGCAGTGTATTAAGAAAATTATCTGATGTGATTTTTCTAAAAGCTTCTTTACCAAAAACTTCCTTTGCAAGTATCATAGCTTTTTTAAAATCACTTCTGATAGCATCAAGTTCTTGTTCACTTTTGTCGTAAATACTTGCCATTGCCTTATTCATATAATTGTCTAAATCCGAATTATAGTTTTCATAACCCAATAGATAGAAACACAAAAAACGATTAACAAAATTCCTATCCAACATACGATGTGTATCTATTTCACCACTTGTTGCTTCAACAAATGCTTTTGATTTACTCAATTCTGCCACAAGATCAGCCGGTTTGCCTTGAAACAAAGCATGACGTATTTCTTGTGGTTCCAAGGCCAAACCACCGGTATTGATACGCTTAAAAATATTGAATTTTACATCCGTTGGGGTGCCAGGCATTATTTTGTAAATAACAACCTGTGCTTCTTCAATGACTCTTTGTAAATCTTCTCCAATTCCGTCCCAACCTTTTCCATTTAGATGATGTAGAAATTCGAGATTAGTTAATTTTAAAGTTTTATTTACACAAAAATTTCTAATAGTACTCAGGCGTTGCAAACCGTCAACAATTAACCACCTATTATTATCTGTGGCATCAAAGAAAAAAGCGGGAAGCGGAAAACGAATTAAAATAGATTCAATCAAACGGCTCTGCTTTGTTTTATCCCATAAATCGTCACTACGTTGGAAATACTTGCTCGTATCCATTTCAATACTACCATGCTCAATTCGTTTAATTAATGTGTTCAAGGAAGGTACCTTAGTATCAATATCTATCAATGAAGGGTTAAACGGTTTTTCCATAACTGTAAGGTCAGAAGTATCCGTTTCTTCTACTCCATACGCTACTTTAGGTTCATTCAAAAAATTATTTTCTTCCATAGCACAAACATGAATTAGAAATAAAACATAAAGATAAGAAAAAGCAAATCAGTATCAAACTGCTTGTAAATTCTGCATTATTGATTTCATCTAAACACAGATAAAGATAAGTCCTATGAACCGACATAAAACAGTCGCATCATAGAAAAATAACCAGACAGGAAGTTGGTGAGAGGAGAAGGTTTGAGAGTATTGATAAATGAATTTGGTAGTCCTGTATATCTAAGGTTGAAAATCAGTGTACTTGCCTTGCATTTCCAAAAGCAAGGCAAGTCAGAGCATTACATTTGTAGCACTAGCATGAATTTTAAGTCACTAAATCACTCCAACACCTGCTTACCATCCCCCGAAGGAGTAACTTCACTGACATCATGTGAAAGTGTATCTGAAGGAGAAATCGGGAAAGCAATGGCATCAATACGATGAACCATAGAATCGCGAAGGTGTTGAAAATCGGGGCGGAGCGATGTGGGCATCGGCTCCGGTGGTGGGAATTTGAGCCGACGGTGATTGACCTGTCTGCCGTCTTTCCAGAAGCGGAAACAAACGTGCGGACCGGTTGCCATCCCCGTCTTGCCGACATATCCGATGACTTCGCCTTGCTTCACTTTTTTGCCTACACGCATGCCTTTGGCAAAACCATTCATGTGCAGGTACTGCGTGGAATATTTCTTATTATGGCGAATTTTTATATATTTTCCGTTGCCGCGTGAGTAGCTGGCTTTGGAAATCGTACCGTCACCTACGCTGTAAATCGGTGTGCCGATAGGTGCGGCATAATCTGTTCCGAGATGTGCTTTTCTTCTTCTTTTAATGGGATGATAACGCATACCGTAGCCCGATGAAATACGCGAATATTTGAGTGGCGCACGCAGGAAAGTCCGCTTCATAGATTCGCCTTCGCCATCGTAGTAGCCAACAAATTTTTCCTTGTTTGGCTCAAAGTACATTGCATAAGTATCATCATCGTAATGACGGAATACGCCACCATGAATACGCCCTACGCCTACTCGCTGATTGTCAATATATTTTTCATCAAAAATGACCTTGAACCTATCGCCGCGTTGTACATGGTGGAAGTCAATGACCCAACCAAATACGTCTTCCATATTAGCAGCCAAATCCATAGATAAACCATTGTCCATCATAGTGTTCCACATCGAAGATTTGATAACGCCGGAAGCAATGCGTTCCCGAATTTCTACCTCGCGGTCTATTTTTTTGATAGCCAGCGTATCGCGCAAATCATAAATGACATAGAAATACGGGTCGGGATCGTAGATGAAAAACTGTGCGGTGGCAGGCGTTTCTTTATTGGTGAGAATGGTATATTTTTTTCCTTTTCGGAGTTTGCGGACATCAAATACTTTGCGGGCTTTGCGGGAGAGTTTGTCTATATCGCGGTAAGGTACATTATACTTTTCAAGGATGTTGGCAAGAAATTCATTTTTGCGAATTTTGTCTTCTATCACATTCATAGAATCTACCACAATACCGTATTTCAATTTCGGCAAATCAGGCATATCCTCAATGCTCATTTTCTGTACAGGCGGCAAAGCCTTTCCCAATATCATATCGCGGTCATTTTGCATGTATAAATACACAGTAGCTGCAATGGAAAGGACCACTGCACATACCACCGCAACCGCAAACGCTACTCTTTTTTTATTTAATGCCACTTTATAGGGAGTTTGAATATTTTAGACAAATGGGTAATAATGATTATTGTTGTATTGTTATATGGTTAAATTGTTGTATTGTTATCTGCAACAATAATTAAGTCACAAATCATTATCTATCAACAATACAGCAATACAAGCATGGAACAATAGTGCTTATAACGTCACAAACATAACGAATGTTAATCGTTTTTTGGAATATTATTATGTCATTTTAAAATAAATTAACATATATAAAAAGGAATAAATTATCGAATCGCTACATCCTTCAAGTATATTTTACGATAGTTTTTATGCCGCCTGATGTTGAAAATGTCCTATCAACTTATTTATAATAACATTTAACTTATAAATAATTTTTAAAATTATAATTATTTTTAAATAAAAATTTTAATAAAATTAAAATAATTATAATATAAAAGCAAGTAATATTTATTCAAAATTATTCACCGAATAACAACATCCTTCAAATATGCTTCGCCTAATTCTTCATTCAGAATCTTGACAATTTTATCTTTTCCGTAAGTTAATTCCTGTTTTAAAGACGAAGAAGTAATCGTTAGGTACAATATTTCTTTTCTAATAAATATTTCTCCGGTATAATTTGCAATGGTTTGACCCATGATTTGAGGCCACAAATCACGAATTTTAGCTTGTCGCAGTTTAGTTTTAAATTGCCTGTCATTAGACAATCGCTGTAGAGCATCTTTTAAGGTTTCATCATTTGATTCGCGCATTATACTGAAAATGAGGGTGTAAAATAGTAATTAATTTTAAAATAAATAATTAATGAATAAAAACGACTAATTTTACTGTCATTAATAGATTCGCAAAATACGCAAAATATCCGAATCGGTATTAATATATTTTACGCAAAAAATTAATTTTTGTTTTACCATAGAAATATTTTAAATTTAGACCTTTGAAAAACGTGGCAACAATAATTTATAACGTCATATTTGGTGAATCAGTTAATTAGTTGATTGGTGAAGTGGTGAATCAGTTGAACAGGTAATTAGTGAATCAGGTGTTTGGAAAATATTTTATATTATAAAATGTTTTATATAATTGCCCGATTACCCACTCACCTGATTAACTGATATACTAATTACCCGCTCAACTAATTAACTAATTCACCAATCAACTAATTAACTAATTTACAAAAATAGTAATCATGCCTATAAGAATGGAAGAAGATCCCAGATACAGGGATGAAAATAAAAATAATAACAACCCGCCAAGAGACCCACGCCGACCTCGTAATCCGGGCGGTGGAGGAGGCGGCAATATCGGCGGATTTTTGCCTTTACTACTCATGGGATTATTCCGTAATCCCAAAATGCTAATGATTATCTTGGGCATCGGTGCGCTGATGTACTTCGGTGGTTTTTGTAGTGTCGGTGGAGATTTTAATAATAATAATTATAACGATAATACCAATAATAATTTCGATGACGGTGGTGGTACTATCGTTTCGCCTTTCGGTACGGGAGCGGATTTGAGTGAGGAGGAATACGACAAGGCATTGGTCTATGCGGCACTTGCCGATAATCGTAAAAACCCCTTGCCGGAGAAAGTATCCTTGTTGCGATACGCACCCAAGCGACTCAATCAGGGCAGGCAAGGCTCATGTGTAGGCTGGTCGAGTGCTTATGCTGCACAGACGATTCAGTATGCTCAGGCTTATGGCGCAACACCTGAGCGGGTGGCGTTCAGCCCTTCTTATTTGTACAATCAAATTGCTTTGCGCGGCTGTCAGGGTACGTATATACATGAGGCTATGAAGGTCATGGAATCACGCGGTACTTTGCCTTTGGAGTATTTTGAATACGACCCAAGTAGTTGTAGCAGAAAGCCGAGTTCGCGGGAACAGCAAGAGGCAGCGAAGTACAAAATCAAAGGATACAACCGCTTGAGTGTGAACCATAACAAGTATAAAACCGACTTACTGGCGGTCAAGCAAAACCTTGTTGCGGGTGCGCCTGTGGTCATCGGAATGCAGGTGGGCGGTACGTTTATGGAGCGCATGAGAGGGCGCGAAGTATGGGAACCGACACAGGGCGATTACCAGATGCGCGGCTATGGCGGACATGCTATGTGTGTGATTGGTTATGATGATTATAAAAACGGCGGTGCTTTTCAGATTATGAATAGTTGGGGACCGGAATGGGGCAAAAACGGTGTCGGTTGGGTTAAATATAAAGATTTTGAATATTTTAATAAAGAAGCCTACGGGCTATACCCGATGGGTAAAGCCGACGACCAAACTTCCACGCAGTTTGCCGCCGGATTCGGGTTGGTGGACCAAGTGAGCGGGCGAAATATTGTACTCGAAAAACGCGGACCTAATCTATTTGGCACTACCCGTCCTGTGCGTGTAGGCGATAAGTTTAAAATCGAATTTGCGAATACCATTGAGTGCTACACCTATATATTGGGGCAGGAAACCGATGGTTCGAGTTATGTCTTGTTCCCTTATACGCCCAAGCATTCGCCTTACTGCGGCGTGACGGGTACACGCATCTTCCCACGCGATTACAACCTCACGCCCGACAATATTGGCAACAAAGATTATATCGCGATTATCGTCACCAAACAAGCTGTTGATTACCAACAACTGAATCAACTTGTTGACCGTTCAAGTGGTAGAAATTATCTGGAAAAAGTAACGAATGCACTTGGCTCAGAAATGGTGCGCGATGCCAATTTCCAAACTGCCGAAGGCGCGATTATTTTTCAAGCTAATTCGGATAAAAATATTGCAGCGGCTGTGATTGAGATTGATAAGAGGTAACGGTTAATGGTCAATGATTAACGATTAATAGACGATAGTTTTTGACGAGCTTATTCATAAAAAAAGAGTTGATTTGATAAATTGAAATTTATCGAATCAACTCTTTTTATTTGAAGTTGTCTGACAATTGATATTTTATATTTTTATAATTCTTAGCCTAAAGTTGATAAAAACTTTGACAATTATGAGCATTTTTTAAAGTCTATGCTTACATTTGTAGAGAACAATATCCTTCTGTTAAATTTAAATTGTATTGATAAATCCGCAGTATAGATTTTTTAATTTATCTCAATTCGGTTTTATTAGAGGTACAAATAATGCCCATTATTACTCATGAATTATTGGAAAATGCCATAAACTATTCTGCTTATGTAGCAATGGTCAGGGAATTGCTTGTCCAAAATCAAACGACTGGTATTCATGCTACTGACGCTTACTGGATAAATATGACTAAGAGAAATTGGGAGCGGATGGATTTTCTGGTAGAATCGTTGGAATTGGAGAAAAGCATCGTCAAAAAACTTACAGCCTATCAAACGCCGATAACGTGGTTGGCTATTACGGAGGCTTGGTGCGTAGATTCCCCCGAATCTTTATGTATTGTACACAAAATGGCAATGCTGAATCCTAATATTCATCTGAAAATAATATTGCGGGATAGCCCTCCGGGTATTATTGATAATTTTCTTACGAATGAATCAAAGTCTATTCCCAAAATAATTTGTTTGGATACAGAATCTTTGGCAATACTCGGCACATGGGGTCCACGCCCTGCCGAACTGCAAGCTAAATTGATGATAAAAGTTAAGATGCTTGATAATATTTCAAAGCATAGCGAGGAAAAAAGTGCAGACTGCAAAAAGTTCATGGATGATATACTTTCGTATTATGCCGAGTATTCAAACTATGAAATACAACGCGAAATTATCAACTCACTTTTGTTTTAAATTCCAAGCACCAAATTCCAAAAATGAAAACCTTGTTATTTGGAATTTGGTGCTTGTTATTTGGAATTTACTTCCGATACCAGTATTGAGTACGTCCCAATAATGAAAAACCGATGTAACCGCGTACTTTGAGTTTGTCGTCGCCTTCGAGTTCGATGTAGCATTTATAGACTTTCCCATTGGCAGGATCGAGGATTTTGCCATTTGACCAGTAACCGTCATTTTCTTTTTCCATGCCCATCAATATCTCCATGCCCTGTACGGGTTGGTCTTTCTTTTTACCGGGACAATCGTCACACGTTTTACCTTTATCTTCTTCCAATAAAAGTTCCAGTATTTTTCCATATAGTTTTCCATTCTGCTCATATATCTCAACGTAAGATTTCTCTGAACCCGTTTCGTCATCTATCGTTTTCCAAACGCCTACGGGAGATTGTGCAGACATTGTACCGAACAGGAATAAAACCATACTACAAACAAGTAATAATTCTCTTTTCATGATTTTTTAAAATTTAATTAAAATTAGATTTTGTTTTGAAATAATATTTTCCCAATGGAGAATAAAACAAGTTATATCACCAAAGGTCATTCCAAAAGTAAGATAAAATTGGGAAATAAAAAAGGCGCACAAATTTGTGCGCCTTTTTTCAGTATAAATTAGAGTAGTGTTTGTTATTAACCGGACTTTGGGCATTTTGGAAATTCGGTAACTAGGAAATTCGGTTTTAGATAGTAAGTAATTGATTATTAGGTATTTTATTTTAATTAAAATTAAAAAATATTTGATTAATTTAATTTTATAATTTTTTGATAAAAATCCCGATAACTATCGGGATACCTAATACCAAATTTCCTAATTCCCCAATGTCCAATTATTAATTTGGCTATCAAAGAAAACTATAAACCATCGACTAATCCACCTCATGTTCTATTGCCAGTGTGCTGAGGATACTTTCCAGAATCGGGTCTTTCTCGGGGTCATAACCTTCTTTGAGGTTGTAGCCCCAAAGTTTGCCGATATTTTGCCACCAAGCCGCTCTGACAGGACCCCTCATTTCTTTGATAATATAATACACCGGCGTATCAATCTCGCGTTCAATCATTTCCACCAAAATACGACCTTGTGTACGGGTCAGGTTTTTCAAAGGGTCTTCAAATTTGGTTTTCATTTCCTTGTGCAATCGTTTGATATGCTTTTTGCGCTGACGTTTATTTTTATCTTGCGACCAATATTCTACTTCTCTAAACAGCTTAATCGCCTCTACGCCATAAGGATACACCTTCGTCGCATGATAACGCATACGCAGGTAGTAGCGATATTCGTCATTATCCTTAAACTTGCGCAGACTGGCTACTGACACATCGTGCAAATCGGCTACAATCAGCGTATCGCCCCCTACAATCATGACCTTGACGATTTGCCCTTGTATCTCCATCGTCTCCTCAATAATTTCGTCATCTGGCTGTGCCAAGGTCTCCTTGGCGTTTTTTTGAGCAAATAATGGCAGTGCCAATACACAGCATAAATATATTAAATGTAGTTTTTTCATAAGAAATAGTTTTGGGTAGCTTTGTAAAATAACGTCTTTGTTTCGTTTCAATTGCCCCGTTTATTAAACTTCAAATTTGAATGAATGTTTCAATACCCCACTAATTCCAAATACTATTCCAATTCATTTTGTCGCTTAGGTATGGCAAATACACTACAAATATAGTAAGGGTTGATTTTAGCATTTTTTATGGATTCTTTAACAATTTTAGCAAAATATATCCTACTATTGTCTTATACTCGATTTTCAAGTTTTTTTATTGAAAATATATAGAAATTCGCACGATATTATTTTTTATTTATAAAAATTTAATTATCAATGCTGTTTAAAAAACTTGAAGATAGATTTATAGTTATTCTACTCGGCGAGTAAATTTGCATTGGAAGGTTTTACAGAAGCCCTTTAGAATTGAGGTCAAACCATTCGGCATCCATGTATTGAATATCAATCCCGGAGATTATAAAACAGAAGCCACCGCAAATCGACAAATCATAAAAAACCTTACGGAAGTCTATGAGGAAAGATTTAAACACACCATTAGCCTGTATGAAAGAGACGAATTAGATGGAAGTGACCCCATAGAAGTCGCAAAATTGATAGAAAAATTAATTAAGAACGAAACCAATTATAAGGTCAGATATTTGACAGGAAAAACAACTCAAAAAGCAGCTACTAATCTAAAGAGATTTGTCGGCAGTCGTCTGTTTGAACGGATACTTATGCAAATTTATAAATGAGTTTTCGTTTTTTGTAAACCCGAATCGTCGATACCTATTCCGCTTTGGTCGATAAAAAGTGAAAACATATCATTCATTTTCCGCATCCATGCGTTGTTGGGCAAGTGCTACGGCACGTCTGAGTTTTTCGATGAGCAGGTCTTTTGGCGGGAGTATCGTGAGGCATTCGGCGACTTTGATATTGCTGGCTTCGAGGTGCATCAGTTCGATGTGTTCGGGATTTTTTCCGGTGCAGAGAATCAAGCCTATCGGCGGGTTTTCACCTTCAATGGTTTCGTGTTTTTTGAGATAATTGAGGTAAAGCTCCATTTCGCCTTTGTAGGCTGCGTCAAACTCGCCGAGTTTGAGGTCAATTGCTACCAAGCCCTTCAATCTGCGATGATAAAACAACAAATCAATCCGGTAATCGCGATTGTCTATGATGATTCTTTTTTGTCGTGCCAAAAACGCAAAATCGTGACCAAATTCGATGATAAAACGTTGTATTTCCGCTAAAATAGCCGTCTCCAAATCTTTTTCGGAATAAACATCTTTCAAGCCCAAAAAATCCAAAAAATATGGGTCGCGGAATACCAAGTCGGGCGTAATTTGTTGGGTGTCGCGGAGGTTTTGGAGGTCATTTTTAATCGTTTCGTCGGGCTTTTTGCTAATGGCAGTACGCTCATACAACATAGATTTGATGCGTTCACGAAAGGTGCGGACACTCCATTTTTCCAACTTACACATTTCGATGTAGAACTCGCGTTTTAGTGGGTCATCCATGTAAAATACCAAGCGGAGATGCGACCAACTCAATTGTATACACGCTGTGTATACAATTTGTTCGTCGGGAAAATTTTCGGCAAATTTAGTGCATTGTCTTAGATGTTTTTCGCTCCAACCTTTACCATATTCGGTTGTTAATGCTTCACTCACTTTTTTAACGACCAACTTACCATATTAGACTTTGGACAAAATAATTTCATGGTGACCTTTGGTCTCCGCCCGATATATGTAAATTAAGTTCAATATTTTGGGTTAAATCTATTCAAGTTGTTCAATTTTCTGCTTACAATTGCGCTGATTTTTATGTTTTCG
>CALIZI010000316.1 GCA_938028705.1 uncultured Saprospiraceae bacterium
CCACGACCGCAAGGGAGCATTCACGTTGGCGCAAATATACGCGAGTTAAAGGTTCTACCGAACCTTTTCTCCGATAGCTATCGGAGCTAAAGACAGCCGCTACTAGGAGTCTCAGTTTTGGGCAAACTTAGGCGTATAGCCGTAATTTGTCACAAAGCAATGATTTTCAAGTAATTGAATGTTGAGCTAAAACGACACTTGACAGCTAAAGCAGTCATTACAGCACGCTCAATCTATATTTATTAAATCAAAGAAGCATTTTGATATTATAAATCCACTTATGTGTGTCACACTCAAATAAATTTTAATTCATCTTCTCCGGTAGTATCATCAAAAATTGTGGAATACTAACGCGAAAGAAAGATTTGTCTTCGAGGTTTTTCATCAGAAAATTGCCGTACATTTTACCTATCGGTGTAGCAAGCGGACAATAGGAAACATATCTGTGCGAAGCATTGGGTGCTATGACAGGTTGTTCGCCGATAACGCCGGGTCCTTCCACCTCATGTCTCATGCCCAATCCATTACAAATATACCAATGACGACGCAATAACTGTACATCAAAATCATTGAGGTTTTGAATAGTAATGCGATACGCAAAAATATTTCGGGCTTCCGCTTCTCGCAGTTCCTTTGCTTGTGGTTGGTAAGCAACTTCTACACTTATCTTGATGCCATTGGTCGTTATTGTATCCATAATACGAAGTTAATTATTTTGGAGTAATATTACAAATCAGGTTTTAGGGAAATTGGGAATTGGGGAATTGGGTTTTGAAATATAATTGCTTAAAAATCAAATAATTACAATTTAAACAATAATTTTAAAATTAAAAATCAATTCTAATATCCAAATTCCCTAATTTCCGAGTACCCAAATCACAAATTCAGCGTAGTTTTAATGAGATTTTCTGCATCGTTTAGCGCCACTTCAAGTTCGTCATTCACCAATATAGCATCAAATTTATCTTCGTACGTCAATTCTCTACGCGCACGTGCAATGCGTTTTTCAAGGCTTTTTTTAGTTTCCGTTTTGCGCTTGCGGAGTCGCTCAAACAAGACTTCGGGCGAAGGCGGCTTGATAAAAATCACCTTTGCTTCATTGCCATAGACCTCTTTGATGCTCGTCGCTCCTCTTACATCAATATCAAAAATGACATACTTGCCCTCATCCAGAATACGCTTGATTTCACTTTTGAGCGTACCGTAAAACTGACCTTCATAGACCTCTTCCCACTCCACAAATTCCTCATCAGCTATCTTTTGTTCAAACACTTCTTTGGTCAAAAAATAATAATCTTTGCCATCTGTTTCATGCTCACGCCTATCGCGGGTAGTAGCCGAAACCGAAAAGGCAAGTTCGTCATAAGTTTTGAGCAAATGACGTGCAATCGTCGTCTTACCTGCACCGGAAGGAGCGGTTAAGGCGATGAGTTTGGGCTGTGCGGGTTGAGCTTTTTCCAATTGTTGCATTGTTATATTGTTGTATTGTTTTATGGCTACACTGCTTTATTGTTGTTTCATGGTGAGCGTTTTTCATCAATGCAGTCACAATAATATAACAATGTAGCAATAAAACAATAAATATTTAGTTTTTACATTTTCCCTGAGTCCACTTCGTCACTCCGGCTTTTTCGGCTTCACACTCGTTGCCGTAAGTTTTGGTATCACAACCGCAGACAGGACGATAGATTTTTACACAAGGCTTGGTCGCATCAATTTTACTTTCATCAATACAGCCTTCGGGTGCTGTTCCTTTTTCACAACTGCCTTTTGTCCAGTCCGTTACACCTGCTTTTTTGGCTTCACAGGAGTTAGGATAGGTCTTGCCGTCGCAGCCACAGACGGGGTTGTAGTCGCGTGTGCAGGGCATGTCGGGTCGGATTTTACTTTCGTCAATACAAGCTGTTTCGCTTTTGCATCTGCCTTTTGTCCAGTCGGTCAAACCGGCATTTTCGGCTTCACAAGCATTGCCGTAAGTCTTGCCGTCGCAGCCGCAGACAGGTTGATACACTTGGGCGCAGAGGGCTTCTTTATTGATTTTGCTCTCGTCTATGCAGCTTCCTTTTTTTGCGGCACCACCACCGTCACATTTACCGGATGTCCATTCAGTAAGTCCGGCATTTCTGGCTACACAAGCATTACTATAAGTCTCGCCGTCGCAGCCACAAACAGGCTCATACATCATTGGACATGCCACGTCGGGGTTAATCTTGCTTTCATCAATACAAGCATCGCTTGATGTGGGCGTTTTGGTAGGTACGCAACTTATCGTCATCATTAAAACGATAGTACAAAGGGAAATTATTACTGTGATTATTCGCATAATTTTTAGTTTGATTTAGTTGATAAAGTTTATAGAGTTGATAGAGTTTACAAAGTTGATAGAGTTGATAGAGTTGATAGAGTTTACAAAGTTTATAGAGTTTACAAAGTTTATAGAGTTTACAAAGTTTATAGAGTTTACAAAGTTTATAGAGTTTACATGATTTAATATATATAATTATTAAATGATAATTTTAATGCGTTTAAATATTTTTAATATAAAATTATTTTAATATAAAAATCATTACCTGATCAACTCTATCAACTAATCACTTTATAAACTCTATCAACTAATCACTCTATCAACTTTGTAAACTCTATAAACTAATTCACTCCATAAATTCTATAAACTCCATAAACTCACAAAAAAGGTCTTATTTTTGTAAAGGTAAAGTAAACAAAAAATTTATATTTGCACGATTTATAACATCATCAATATACCGTTATTGAGCATCCTCATTAAATTCAAACCTAACATATCCTAATTATGATGAATGCTGTTCGTTATTTTATCCCCGTTTTAATGCTGGTTATAATGTTTGCCTGTAAAAATGAGACCAAAAGCACCCAAGAGCGTATTCAAGGCAAATGGGAGTTGTACGCCGCCGAGCGTAATGGCAATAATGCCCCCACACTTGAAGGCACCTACTTTCATTTTATGGGCGATACTTTAGTCAGCAATTTTCCGACTACACCAAGTATTCCTTACACTGTACCTGTCAAAGTCAATGCCAACTCCATTACCAATCTCGACCAAAACGTAGTGTTTACAGTAGAACCCAACGATTATAAAGATACGCTACACCTGTCCATCATGTTTAAGAGTATGGGTTTTGATTTGATGTTGAAGCGAGTAGTGAGTGACGAGTAGCGAGTAGCGAGTAGTGAGTGACGAGTAGCGAGTAGTGAGTGACGAGTAGCGAGTAGCGAGTAGTGAGTGACGAGTAGCGAGTAGCGAGTAGCGAGTAGTGAGTAGTGAGTAGTGAGTAGTGAGTGTAGTTTTTCCGTTACTTGATGATACTCGTTACTCGTTACTCGCTACTCGCTACTCGCTACTCACTACTCGTTACTCACTACTCTCACACTCACTACTACAGTCTCTCTTTCAAATATTCCAATACAATAGTGTTGGCTTTGGTAGCGGCTTCTTCTTCGTAACGCGGACTACTTGGGTTGGCAAAAGCGTGGTCGGCATCGAAGGAGTGGGAGATAAATTTCTTGCCCGTAGCTTTCATTACTCCGCCAAATTTCTTGGCGACTTCAGGCGTTATCCATTGGTCTTTTTCCGCCCATATACCAAGTACATCGGTGTTGAGACTAGCAATTTGTTTGGCATCGTTGATGGGCATGCCGTAATATATAACGCAAGCCTTCGCCTGCTTGCCTGCCAACAAGGTACTTTTCAGCGACCAACCACCACCAAAACACCAACCGATAGTGCCGATTTTTGCATTTTCACCTGCCATAGCCAATGCGCCTTTTACAATGGCTTCGGCGCGTTCTTCACTTACTGCTTTCATGTAGCGCGAAGCATCGTCGGGGTTGTCTGCTACATTGCCATCGTAAATATCAAGGGCAAGTACATTGACATCACCCAACTCTTTTGCATAGCGTTCCGCTTCTTGTTTGATATGGTCGTTCAAGCCCCACCATTCGTGTATCACAAAGAGGTATTTGTCTGAATCGGGAACTGATTTAGCCATATAAGCCGAGCCTTCTTTGCCGTCTTGGGTAGCATAAGTGACCATCTGCCCCGACAAATTGGGCTTGATATTCTCCGGTTTTTCATGGGCATCTTTGAAGGTTTTTTCATCGCTGAAATCGGTCATGTCTTTGGTTGTTTTGCCTGAATTACCAAAACATCCTGCCGTAAATAATATAATTATTAAAAATAATGTGGTTGAGATAGATTTATTAAGCATAGATTTATTTTTATTCATGTTGCGAAGTTAATAAAAAATGCTTTACTTGCATCAGCAGATACCTTCATTAACGTATCTTTACGAAATTTTTAAAATGAAATATTCTTTTCTATTATTTATAATATTTTTTGGCTGTCACATTCCTGTTTCGCAGAAGCTGTCGGAACAGTCTCCCCCGCCTGCCAACTACCGTCAGCCGGATATTCAACCCAATCGTTATAATGTCGCTTTTCTCATTATGGATGGCGTGTATAATACGGAATTGACTGCGCCTTACGATATTTTTCAACACACCATTTTCAGAGAAGGCATCAAGGCGATGAATACCTTTATGGTCGCCAATACGCTTGACCCGATTACGAGTTTTGAAGGCATCCGAATGTTGCCGGATTATAATTATCTGACTGATAAATTGCCACCTATTGACATCCTCGTAGTGCCAAGTGCCGAGCATCATCTGGATACAGATTTGGAAGATGAAAAAATGATAAATTTTGTCCAAAAAACCGCCCGAAATGCCATGTATGTCACCTCGCATTGCGATGGCGCATTTGTACTGGCAAAAGCAGGATTGTTGGACGACATCGAATCCACAACCTTTCCAAGCGATATTCCCACTTATCGTAAAATGTTTCCTCAATTGACCGTTCACGAAGATGTTTTATTTGTACATGACGGCAAATATATTACCTCCGCTGGAGGCGCAAAATCTTTTGAAGCATCCCTCTATTTATGCGAAGTTTTATACGGGAAAAAGATTGCACAACGGCTTGCGAAAGGTCTGGTGATTGATTGGGATTTAGAAGATATACCTTATTTAACGGTGAATGGTAAACGGTGAACGGTTAATATTTAATTTTCGTTTTAATCTAATTAACTAATTCATAATTAACGATTTAAAATTAACAATTATTTATATGTTAATAAGAAGAAGACAAACTACTTCCGATATTCTGATGATACGCCCTGCCGCTTTTGGATTTAATCCACAAACGGCAAAGAATAACGCTTTTCAGCAATCGGAAGGAGCGGAAAATATTGATGAAATCTGGCAAAAGGCACTGACTGAATTTGATGCTTTTGTGGAAAAATTGCGTGCGGCAGATATCAACGTCATTGTGGTAGAAGATACGCCCGAACCTGTCAAGACCGACGCAGTATTTCCGAACAACTGGGTTTCTTTTCACAATAACGGAACGGTGGTGATATACCCGATGTTTGCCCCTACCCGTCGGGTGGAGCGGCGACAGGATATTATTGACCAATTATCCGAAAAATATACGATAAAACACCAGATAGATTTTAGTGAAAAAGAAGTCAATGGACAATTTTTGGAGGGTACAGGCAGTTTGATATTTGACCGCATTCATCGCATCGCTTATGCTTGTCTTAGCCCACGTACTGATGAGGCTTTATTGGAAGAATTTTGCGAATGGGCGGGTTATGAAAAAGTGCAATTTCATGCTGTTGACGGTGAAGGACAAGCTATTTATCATACCAATGTGATGATGTCGGTAGGTGATGAGTTTGTGATTATTTGTATGGACACCATTCGGGATGATGCCGAAAAAGCGCAACTAGAATATTATTTTAGAGAAACGGAAAAAGAAGTCATTACGATTTCATTGGAACAAATGAACCGCTTTGCCGGCAATATGCTTCAAGTAGAAAATAAAGCCGGAGAGACTTTTTTGGTCATGTCCGAACAGGCATTTTCTTCACTGAATGATGAACAAATTTTACGTATAAAACGTCATACTCATATACTCCACAGTCCGGTTTACACATTAGAAAAATATGGCGGAGGTAGTACAAGGTGTATGATGGCTGAAATATTTTTGAATCGGGTTTAGTTGATGGAGTTGATAGAGTTGATAGAGTTTATAAAGTTTATGGAGTTTATGGAGTTTATGGAGTGATTAGTTGGAAAAGATTTATAAACTTTTTATAGTTGAGTCTACATTAAGAATAAGAAAAAACGATTTTAACAAAATTTAATTTCGCATTATATTAAAATTTAATTTTTTAATTAAAAAAATAATTAAAATAAAATTATGTAGATAGTTAAATATTAATTTTTTAAAAATTATAAATAATATTAATTTTTTACATTTTTCTTATTGCAATTTTTTAATATAAAAATAAAATTTTAACTTTTTTGAATTTCTATACTTTC
>CALIZI010000317.1 GCA_938028705.1 uncultured Saprospiraceae bacterium
ATACGCCCTAATTTTGCGGCATGAAAAATCATGTCAAATATCTAAGTATGAAACTTGGTAGCTTATTACTTGTTGTTCTTAGCCTGACCCTATCCGGGTGCTTTAAATGGGCTGCAAGAGCAGAAAACAAATTACCTGAAAAAACAGCATTAAATAAAACATATAATTATAAAGGAAAAGTAATTATTGTTGGAGCCGGCGCATCAGGATTAGCGGCAGCAAAAGTACTCGAACAGAACAATATTGATTACATAATTTTAGAAGCGACAAATAGATACGGAGGAAGACTAAAAAAGGACACCACATTGGCTGACTTTCCGATTGATATTGGTGCGGAATGGATTCATAGTGCGCCTATTACCCTAAACAAATTGAAAGGAAAAAAAGGAGATGAAATAGATGAAGCACTCATCCCGTACAAACTGGAAAATACAGCAAGTTGGGACGGGGAAAAATACAAAGTCAGTCCCGATTGGCAATCCAATTTTTTATACAACTTCATGCCCGAATCTAAATTCAAAAATTCCACTTGGTACGACTTTGTGGATGAGCATATTGCGAAAACCGTCAAGCACAAAATCAAATTTAATGCTCCTGTTATTGAAATAAATTATTCCGACAACAGCGTTGCAGTTAAAACCAAAAACGGTGATAGCTACCAAGCGGATAGGGTCTTAGTTACCGTCTCCATTGGAGTTTTAAAATCCAATCTAATCCACTTCATACCGGAAATGAAAGATGAAAAGAAAGAAGCAATTGAATCTGTCACTTTCCATCCCGGATTAAAGGCAGCCATGAAATTTTCCGAAAAATTTTATCCGGATGTCATTAATTGTAAAGTCAAAACCGGAGAAAAAGGATTTTATGATATAGCTTTTAAGAAAAATACACAAAGCAATATTTTAGGATTTCTTTGCACCGGAAATGAAACTCAAAAATACTATGCCCTTAATTCCGAACAAGCAATAATCTCCGACTTACTTCAGGAATTGGATAAAATGTTTGACGGAAAAGCCACCGCAACATATACCGGTGACTATATTTTGGAAAATTGGGGGCAACATAAATATACACAAGGCACTTGGACACAAGCCTTTCAAGAAAAAAAATCACATCTAAAAACTCTAAATGAACCTCTGGATAACAAAGTCTATTTTGCCGGAGAAATTAATGACACATATCAACAAATGGGTGTTCCGGGAGCGATATTGTCTGGATATTACTCAATTGATAGATTACTTAACGATGAAAAATAAAACCGACTGCAACAATGGCTAATTTATTCTTTCGGATTACCTAAAACTACTGTACTGATTATCCCGAATCACTGCCTCCACCATATTCATCTTAGAAAGATGCCCTTGCGAAAAAAACTTGATACTTCGATTTTCTTTAAAATTTAATTGCTTGAAAATCTGCTGTGCAGTATAATTTTTTTCATATAATTCGGATACCTGTGCGTAAAAATTCTCAAAGAAAACGAGCTTCTTTTCCAACAACTTTTTCCCACCTGTCAATTGCGGACTATGAGCGCAGAACATCACTTCAAAATCCAATTCAAGTATTTTTCTGATAGAATGAATTTGTTGAATCACACTTTCATTTTTAATAAAATAATTGATATAGTGGTGTACATACAAATCAGCAGAGAAGAGCCATTTTTTGTTGGGTTCGTAGAGTGCGACCATATCAACAGCATGCCCGGGGATGGGAATGATTTGAAAGGTATATTTATCAGTGCTGATAGATTCGGCGCATGGAATAAGTTGGTGACTTGGCGGGCGATTGCCCCAAAATATGTTTTGGACAAAACTGATACGCGGCGGCTTTTTCATCAATTCACAACAAGTCTCAGAAGCATAAGCGGAACAGTTGAAATACGCTTGCAAACGATTCAAATTTCCGCTATGGTCTTCGTGGTGATGAGTAATGAAAATCTCGCGCACATCCAATTCGCCGACATGCCGCAACACTTCCTTTGATGCTCGGCTTTGCCCCGTATCAATCAGTAAGCCGTCGATGTAATACAGATGTACATTCAACTTGGGTTTTCCGAATGGGCTATACCCAAATTTGTATGCTGTGACGGCTTCATGTTGGAAGGTGTCTATCGTAATCATCTATTATCTTTATGGCGTAAATGTCGGTAAAACCAAAGTTATAAAATATTGTTGTGAATGAAATTTAAAAGAGAAAAGAAATGACAAAACAACAAATACGTAGGAGTCTGATCATTGTTCCCATGATTGCCTTGCTTGTCGCATTGGCAGGTGCTTATAATGGTCAACGCATCAATGGTATTCCGATTTTTATGCTCTGTGTCGGCTTGGCATTTTTGATAAATTGGCTGGCTTTTATTCCGGCTTATCGCAGTCAGACCGAAAAATATTATGACCTGACCGGAACGCTTACTTATCTCTCTGTGACGACGCTTGCACTTGTTTTGAGTAGTCGTATAGATGTGCGGTCTGTTTTGTTGGCTGCATTGGTGATGATATGGGCTATCCGACTGGGAACTTTTCTTTTCCGCCGGATACAGCAATCGGGCAAAGATGACCGTTTTGATAAGATAAAACCCAACTTTCTTCGCTTCCTCAATGCTTGGGGCATTCAAGCCCTGTGGGTGACACTGACTTCTGCGCCGGCTATCATTGCCATTACTTCCATGAAACGCACAAATATAGGAATTTTTGCTATTATTGGTTTGGTCCTATGGCTCATTGGATTTACGATTGAGGTAGTGGCAGATTATCAAAAGACGCAGTTTCGTAAAAATCCTGCGAATAAAGGCAAGTTTATCCAAACGGGTTTATGGTCGCGCTCGCGGCATCCGAATTATTTTGGCGAAATTGTCCTCTGGACGGGCGTGACGATTATCGCTATTCCGGCATTGCAAGGCTGGCAGTGGATAGCACTCATTTCGCCTGTTTTTGTGACGCTTCTGCTCACCCGCATCAGTGGTGTACCCATGCTCGAAGCCAAAGCAGAAAAGAAGTGGGGCGGTCAGCCCGATTATGAAGCCTACAAAGCGCAGACTCCTGTGTTGATTCCTAAATTTTAAACTATAATTGACAATGTGTCCGCCAAATTGGGTATTCAGTGTTTTTTGATTATTAATTAAATTTTAATTTATATTTATTTAAAAATTAATTTTTTACAAAAACAAAAATAAATAAACTATTTACTTTCGATTTATAATTTTTAATTTGGCGAACACATTGAATTGAAACCATGCTTTATTTTTTAAAGCATGGTTTCATCTAATTGTTATTAATCAGGTTGACAGAAATTTGTCCACCGATTATTTGGAGCCATTGAATGCCCATGTATCTCCATCGGATGTAGAACCAATAGACAAATCATCTCCATCAATAGTAATTCCTGTAATATTGCCGTCATCAGAGGCTGCATAAGCACCATTGGATTCGACAAATATCACACCTTTGATAGAAGGCACACCATCACTAAAATCAATATCGTACTCATTACCACTCAAATCTATGGTTGCTGTTCCATTTTGGTTGAGCGTAATATCGCCGGAAGAAGATGTGTAAGTCAATGCACCTGTATAAGTGGTTACGGCTGCGGACGGTAGTTCATCACCTGATGAAGTGTCGTCATCTTTGGCACAAGAGGCACAAAGCAATACACACAGGAAAAATGAACATAGAATAGATAAATTCTTTATCTGATTCATCATGATAAATTTGTGATTTTTTAATGCAAAAACAATTAAAAAAATCAGGTTTATTAAAATATATTTAAAAATTGTGGATGAAAATAAGAGCAGATGTTTTCTGTTGATTGAGTCAATTCAATGGGAAAGGCAAATAGCTCGGATTATGAAGTCCAACTTAGAATTGAGCCGGATTTCATCTATTTGTTACCAAAATTTTATATGAGAAAGTAAATTTTTTTATTGGTATTTTTTAATATGCTTACAATATTAATGCCAATCAGGAATGACAGGACATTGGACATTGGGGAATTGGGTGTAGAGAATTTGATTTAGAGTAGAGTGTGTCACACTCAAATCTAATAGAATAGCCGACTCAATTTCCCAACCCTTTGATACCCTTCCAAACAATTTCCAAATCATTATCTACCGTATAATCTTTGGCATACAAAAAATTCAATCGGCGAATGGTGGCATCATTCAAGGTGCGGATATTCAAGGCATCAATTGGTGACAATACACCATCCCGTACAGACACAGGTAGAGACGCAAAATTTTGCGTCTCTACCTGTGTCTGTACGGGGGCATATCCTACCCACGATTTACGGGCAAATAATACCGAAAAAATATTTTTCACAAAACCCAATTTATTTTTTATAAATAAAATCAAAACAGGAAAAATTACGATAAACATACCGCACAACAAAACGTCAATCACCCGTTTATTGCGCCGGCTCATGGGCGTGGCAATGCGAAATTGAATATCAATCGTGTAAAGGTCTCCCGCAGTGTTTTTTGAATTGCTGCCAATGATGCTCAGGCTTTTTTCCGGTACAATTTTGTAATCGGGTTCGGTGCCGAGTCGGGTCATCCAATGCGTGATTTGTTGTGCGGCAATGTCTTTGGCACAAAAAATAATTTCGTCAATTTTGTAAATATGTACCACCTCGTCCAGTTGACGGATGCTGCCCAAAAACTGTGCGTGGTCATAATCTCTATCAGGTGAAATAGTGCCGATAAAATTCTTATCCACCTGTGCCTGATGCAGCAAAGTCATCACCCGTTCACTCTCCTCCGCAGCGCCTACTATCACGATATTATTGCGTTTTGTTTCGCTGATTTTAAAATTTTTATATTTAAAAAAATACAATAAAACGCGCAATCCCCACAAAGAAAACATGCCCCAAACTGCCCCCAGCACAATCAATGCCCGCGATGTCCGATATTCCAATGGTAAAAAACCATAGACCGCCGCCAGTAGCACCGTTCCCACCGCCAAGCCGCGTACCAATCGTCGCGCACTACGCGGGTTGTCGTAGCCGCCACTGAAATATACCGTTGTCAACCAAATTCCGATATATAGTGGTACGTTAAATTGTAAATAAACAGGTTGAAAATAATCGGGATTATCGTAAGCATAATTTGCCCAAAAATCTTTGAGGAAATACATACCCACAAAAATCAGTAAGGCATCCAACAGCGGCAGGTATATTTTTCGGGCAATATTGGTGAGTAAAGTAAGTGCAGCACGGAAGTAAATCGCAAATTGGAGCAACAGCACGAAGGCACGCACTTTGTCGCCTTTAAAATGTTTTTTGGCAAAAATAATCATTGCATTATAAAAAACACGCACGTAATTGAGACTACCTTTTTTCGTACTTTCTCCTTTATAATGAATAATCGTCGTATTGCCAAAATAATAATTTTTAAACCCCGCCTGTACAATGCGATACGACAAATCAATATCTTCACCATACATAAAAAAGGCTTCGTCGAGCAAGCCGATTTTATCCAATACCGACCTCCGCAACAGCATAAATGCACCCGCCAAAACATCGACTTCGTGGTTGTCATCTTTATCCAAAAAACCAAGATGATAGCGTCCGAAAGTCTGTGATTTTGGGAACAAACGCGATAAACCGAACATCTTATAAAATGCCACCGAAGGTGAGGGAAAACCGCGTTTAGACTCGGGCAGGAAATTGCCTTTTCCGTCAATCATTTTTACGCCCAAGCCGCCTGCGTCGGGGTGTGCGTCCATGAAGGAGAGCGTTTTTTCAAAGGTATCTTCTTCGACCACCGTATCAGGATTGAGCAACAAAATGTACTCGCCCTGCGCCTTGTGTATCGCCTGATTATTGGCTATGGCAAAGCCCGGATTGTCGGTATTGGCTATCAGTTGTACTTCGGGAAATTGCTCACGTACCATCGCCACCGAATCATCTACCGAATTATTATCGACCACAAATACCTCACAATCAATACCTTCCGAAGCCTTACGTACCGATAGCAAAGCCTGTTCAAGAAAATACTTGACATTATAATTGACAATGATGACGGATAATTTCATAATCAAGTGCAAGTGCATCCCGATAGCTATCGTGGACAAGCGCAAGTTCAAAATGAATGAGCAAAGTTACGGTTTTAAAGATTATTATTAAGGCGAGTTGGAATGAACTGAGTTTTGAGCAAAAAAGAGCGTCATTTAAAATCTTTGGCAAGGCTTGGATATTTTACTTATATTGCAAATCAATAGGAGTGGCAGGTCGATTATTATTCACTAAATTTTAAACGTCTTTTTATTATGCTAAAAAAAATATATTATTCGTTCTACTTGTGGATAGAGACGTTTTTTGGTGATTCAAACAGCAAAAAACAACAGCAAAAAGACACCCTTGAAGGTGAACAACAGGCTACACCGACTAGCACAGCTGATGAAAAAACACCCGTTCAGTCTTTCTCTGTAAAGGTGCTGAATTGGGATGAAGATACGGTGAAAACGGAATGGCTTATTGATTTAGATAATAAAGATTATCAAGTTAGGTATTTTCCGATAGAAGTTTTTGAAAATAAAGAACATCTACTAAAACACGGGCAGTTCTTGAAAGCATTTTTGTATATATCAAGTGGACAAATGACGATTGAATTTGTGGATGGTACGGATTTAGTTCCGAAGTCGGATTTTCCTGATGATTATATGCTTACAGAAGAAGATTTTTCACTTTTTAAATTTAAATGAATTGGTTAGATTAAAATTCAAAGATGTTGGTCAGGGCGATTCCATTTTACTTCTTTGGGAAGAAAACAGAAGAAAAAAAATAGGAATTATTGGACAAGTTCATCTAAATAATAAAAGTTTTGGCACTTTTAGAATCTGATTTTAAAAATCAAAACAAAATTTAAATACTCCGTTTGCTAAACTTCAAAAAGTTTGGTAAACGTACATAAAGCACTGATATTTAGATAGTAGTTAAGGTTGGTAACATGCTTATGTTTACTAAACTTTTTGAAGTTTAGTAAACAGAGTAAGTTATTTCCGATTCAAAACAGGCAAGACCACAAAAGCCAATATCCCGAAAAGAATATTACAAAAAGTAATCGTAATAAAAATAATATTGGAAAAAGAGAAGGCATCGTCTCCGCCGAGTCCGTAAATCATCAAGCCTGCCGTCACAAGGAAATGATAGCTGCCCATGCCACCCGGCGAGGGGATCACCATACCCAGACTTCCAAACACAAATATCGTCAGACCGATGACTGCCAGCGAACTTTCGTGTGTGAGTGTGGCGGTGGGTTCAAAGGCAAAAAAGCAAAGGTAGGTCATCAGGTAATACATTAGCCAGATGATAAAGGTGTGCATCAGAAACACCAGAGGACGCTCCAATTTAACGATAGTCAACAAACCTTCCTTAAAGCCCAATACAATATTTTTTATTTTTAAAAATAACGAACTTTCAAATATTTTTTTTCTAAAAACAATTGCGACAATAACCACCAACAACATCAAACCAAGCACAAGCTGTACAATAGGATTAGACAACAATCCACCACCCGCTGCGCCGCCTTTAAAAGCATTTTCGCTCACATAATTCCACAAAATATCGAACTCCAAGACGAATGCCAAACCAATCATCGCCAACAGACAAAGCACATCCACTATGCGGTCGGTAACAATCGTACCCAGCGTCTTTTCCAGCGGCACATTTTCGTATCGACTAAACAAGCCCGCACGCACCACCTCGCCCATACGCGGCAGTGCAAGATTCGCAAAATACCCTGCCATAATGGGCCAAAAAGTATTCCCTAAACTCGCCGAATACCCCATCGGTTTCACCAACATTTGCCAACGCAAAGCCCGACTCACATTACTAATCAGAAAAGCCAGCATCACCACCAAAATCCAAAAAGGTTTCACCGTTTTGAAATCATTAACGATTTTTTGCATCAGGCTGCACGAAGGCTTTTCAAGTGCCGCACATGCGGCTTCACTCTTCCCTTCTGCCATACAACTTTGCACAAAATCCAAATCGCACTGCGCCTGAAACGCCTTTTGCTGACCTTGATACACATAGTATAAAATCGCAAAGCCAATTCCAAAAAACAGCAAAAATTTAAATATATTTATAATAATATTTTTCATTCAAAATTCTTTTAAAGCATAATGAGTGAATAAAATAATGTTGAAATGCTAAAATGCGATAATGTTGTAATATTTTACCTCATTATCACATTTCAGCATTATCGCATTAAAGCATTAGTTATTCACACATTCAAAATTCACACATTCACTCATTCAAAATCATATTATCCAGCAAGCGCACCTTTCCGATACGCACCGTCGTACAAGCCACAACGCTTTGAGCATCCTCGAAATTGTCCAGCCTTTTCAGCGTCACAGCATCCACAATTTCCAGATAATCCGGCACTGCGCCGGGGATATGACGGAGCTGCTCCAGAGCCTGCGCCTTCGCCACAGCAAGCGGCAATATCTCTGCTACCTCCTTCAGTCGTCGCAAGACCTTATTAATATGTCCGGCACTTTCGCGCTCATCAGGTGTCAGGTGTCGGTTGCGCGAACTCATCGCCAAGCCGTCCGGTTCGCGTATTATCTCGCAAGTCACCACCTTCGTTTTATAATCCAATTGTCGCAACATCTCCTTCACCAATGCTTGCTGCTGATAATCCTTTTGCCCCATATACATCCGGTTGGGCTGCACAATATCCACCAGCCGCTTCACTACCTGCGCCATACCGTCGAAGTGTCCCGGACGATGTGCGCCTTCCATCTGGTCAGCCATTTCGCCAAAATCCACCCCATGCGAAGTATCCAAGCCGGGCGGATACACCTCTGCCACCGAAGGCGCAAAAATAACATGATTCCCCGCACCCTCAAGCATTGCCCCATCCCGCTCCAGCGTGCGCGGATAGCGGTCAAGGTCCGCTTTATCATCAAATTGAGTCGGGTTCACAAAAATACTACACACCGAAATCTCATTATCACTCACAGCCCGCCGCACCAGCGACAAATGCCCTTCGTGCAAAGCCCCCATGGTAGGCGTAAAACCAATGGCAGCGTTTTTGCTGCGACACTCGTTGAGGTATTGCTGTATTTCAGCAACCGTATTGAAAATTTGCATTATAGCTTAGTTTATAGAGTTGATTAGTTGATGGAGTTTATAAAGTTTATAAAGTTGATTAAGTTTATATAGTTGATTAAGTGATTAGTTTACAAACTCTACCAACTAATTAACTTTATAAACTCCATCAACTGATCAACTCAACACAAACCGCAAAAGTAGCCTTTGCAAAATTATTTTTCATAAAAATTTTGACAAGTTTATCTAAACCATAAAAGTTTTGGCACTTTTAGAAGTTGAAAAAATAATTTAGCCCTCCGTTTACTAAACTTCAAAGAGTTTAGTAAACGTACATAAGGCACTAATTTTTAGGGCATTACAAATTTTGGTGACACGCTTCTCCGATAGCTATCGGAGACTAAACACGAAAAAAATAGTCAACGGATGACTTACATTTTGTGTAATATTAATTTCATAGAATGTCAATCAATCAGATAAACTTGTCTAAATGTTCATTGAAAATCAAATAGGGATGTATAAAAGTGTTGAAGTATTGAAGTGTTGAAGTTTATCGAACTGACGAGGTCTTTTTTTATTTTTAAAAATGCTTTAGCTTGGCATTCGTAGCGTAGTGCTTCCAGCTCGTGCATTGCATATCAGCGATACGAGGTAGGTGCATTACCCCGTACAGTTGTCGGGGTTCACGTACCCATATTCGTTTTCTACTCACTCGCTAAATATGCGGATAATCGAATATGGCTCTCAACGTAAAAGTCGCATCACTTGCTACTCACTACCCGTCACTCGTTTACTCATTACTCGCCACTCATTACTCACTACTCGCTACTCGCTACTCATTACTCACCACTCATTACTCTCACCCACATTTAAATAAAAATAATAAAAAGTGGATTTTTTTTTGTAAATTTGCACGCTCAAATGAAATAGCGTACTGATTATATGGGAAAACAAGCGTATAATCGGCTCAAATTTCACAGTATAATTTTAAATTAAGTACAAAATACAAATTAATATTTTTTATAAAAACATTAATTAAATAAAAATACACAGTACAAAAAATCAGATTTAAATTGGAATTTGGAATTTGTTTTTTGGAATTTGTTAAAAAAAACTTAGTTCCATTCATACAAATTCGCCAGTTCAGAATCATCAGTTTATAGAAAAAAGAGGTGTATTTTTACCCTCCTTAATTCTTATCAAAAAAAAATCTATGGATAAAACGAGAGTCTTATTTATTACACAAGAAATGGACCCCTATACCGATCTCTCGGAAATTGCAAAAATCGCCAGACAATTACCACAACACATACAGGAGAAAGGCATAGAAATCCGTATTCTGATGCCTCGTTTTGGTACAATCAACGAGCGGAGACATAGGTTGCACGAAGTGGTACGTTTGTCCGGTATGAACATCATCGTAGATCAAGATGATTACCCCTTAATCATCAAAGTCGCTTCCTTGCCGGGCGCACGTATGCAGGTTTACTTTTTGGATAATGAAGAGTTCTTCAAGCGCAAGCAAGTCTTTACAAACGAAGACGGAGAACCTTTTAGCGATAATGCCGATCGCATGGTATTCTTTTGCAAAGGAGCCATCGAAACGGTCAAAAAATTCGGTTGGCCACCAGACATTATTCACTGTCAGGGTTGGATGACCAGCCTTATACCACTTTACATCAAAGAGGTTTATAAAAACGAATCTATCTTTCAAAACTCTAAAGTGGTGTATTCTTTATACGACAGCACTTACGAGGAATCTTTCGAGGAAAGTTTCTTTAAAAAAGCTTCTATCAACAATCTGAAAGAAGATGACTTGAAAGATTATAAAGATGCTTCCGGTGTAGTCTTACATACAGGTGCTATCGAAAAATCTGATGCCATCATAGTCGGTAGCGAAAGCCTTAAAGGATTCAAGGCAGGTAAAAAGCCCGTTTTGGATT
Source organism: uncultured Saprospiraceae bacterium (assembly GCA_938028705.1). Taxonomy (GTDB): domain Bacteria; phylum Bacteroidota; class Bacteroidia; order Chitinophagales; family Saprospiraceae; genus JAHDEO01. The sequence continues at coordinate 10,995 of CALIZI010000317.1, forward strand.
ATCAGTCACTCGAAACCGACGAATACCTGACCACTTACCTTGATTTTTTCCATTCACTCATAGGTAAAAAAGACAACGTAGAAGCAGGGTAGGTAATGCAATAATGTTAGAATGCTTCAATGAGATAATGTTGAAATGCCTCAATGCAATAATATTGAGATGCTTCAATCCGGTACATCAGGTCATTAAAGCATTTCATCATTCTAACATTAAAGCATTAAACAAAACACATCCCTTATCTGATATGAAAGTTGTTTACAGCTATTTTTTTGACATAAAAAAATAGCTGTAAACAACTTTCCAATTTCAATGAATAGTTTTTTAAAAACTCAAAAACATATTCAAATATCGTTTTTTAAACAATTATTCATCTACCGGTCTGATTTCTGTAATTGACGAATCACAAGTCAACAAATTACAAATCACGACAGTATCTTCCCGAATTAGACATCATTTAGCATGAAAAAAATAATTCAAGCCCTTGTCATTTTGACAATCAGCCTATTTATCGGAAATGCTTGCAACAAACCTTCTACTATCGGTGCCGATTTGTTGCCCGATGAGGATTTTGTAGAGCTATTATACACAGAGGATGTTGCTTTGCGTACTTCTACCATCGTAGGTGATAGTGTACGCACATACACACCTTCTATCAGTCAGCAATTATCGAACTACCTTTGCGGTCGCTTGGACGACCCGATTTGTGGCGAATCCACTGCCAATTTCTCTGCCCAATTTGGCATCATTTCAAAACCCGAATTAACCGAACCTACGGTAGATTCCGTTGTTTTGTTATTGGGCTATGCCGACAGCGGACACGTTGGCGAACTTGACGAGCCACAATCCTTTGAAGTTTATCGTATTGAAGAAGATTTATTTACCACCGAAGATTACTACTCTACCCAAATGTTCGCCACCGGCGATAAAATAGGTGAGTTGGTATCAATTATCCCTAATGTTAGTGAAGACATATCTTTACTAGTGCCTTATATTGATGCGTCCGGTTATCTTCAATATCGCGATTCTCTCTTTTCGCCACACCTTCGCGTTCCTTTGGATAAGGTATTTGGTGATTCTTTGCTCAATTTTGTCGGGAATCCTGACTTTGTAGGACTTGCCGACGAATTTACACAATTCCTAAAGGGCTTGACCGTCATACCTGCCTCACACAATACTGCCATGCTGAACCTCAGCCTTAATACGATTAGTGAAATCAGGGTGTATTACAGCGAGCCGGACGACAGCACCATAGACCCTCGCCCAAAAGAATTGGTGTTCCCTATTCGCTCTACTTCCGTCAAAACATCAGGCTTCCAACATGACTATGCCAATGGAGAAGTTCAAAGTTTTTTAGATACGACTGCATCTTATATTGAAGACTTTACGTTCATACAATCTATGGAAGGGTTGTTTACCAAAGTAGAGTTCCCCGGATTAGCTAATTTCCAGGATATTGCCGTCAATCAAGCCGAACTCATTTTTACCGTAGTTCGTAATACAGACCTTGATATTTACCCAGCCCCTACAAATCTTGGAGCTATTCAGAGAAATGAAAATGGCAACTATTATGAAACCAGAGATTTTGAGTACGCTGACAATACCAACAATATAAGGTACTTTGGTGGTATAAAAACCTCTACCGTAATAGATGACAACAAAATCATACAATACCGTATTTATATTACCTCATTTCTACAAGGTGTCATTGACAATCGTCATCCTGAAAATGCTTTGTATATTCTTCCACTTGACACAGGAGAACAAGCTACCCGGGTTGTACTCGGTGGCAATAACCATAATCAGTACCCCGTCCAATTACGATTAACTTATACTAGACTTTAAATGATTAGTTTGTAAAGTTTATGGAGTTTATAAAGTTTATAGAGTTTATGAAGTTTATTAAGGTAAAAAGAGAAATTTACTTTGTAAACTTCATAAACTCTATATACTTTATAAACCTTATAAACCTTATAAACTCTAAAAACTAAATTATGTGTGGAATTGTTGCTTATATTGGAGACAGAGAGGTGTATCCTTTACTCATCAAAGGACTCAAACGCCTTGAATACAGGGGCTATGACAGTGCGGGCGTTGCCGTATTTAATGGCAGTCTCAACGTCTATAAACGCAAAGGAAAAGTAAAAGACCTCGAAGATTTTGCTCAGGGTAAAAACCTTGATGGCAAAACAGGCATGGGACATACCCGCTGGGCAACACATGGCGAACCCGATGATATTAATGCTCACCCACACCTTTCCGGTGATGGCAAATTAGCCATTATTCACAATGGTATCATCGAAAATTATGCTTTATTAAAAGCCACACTTGAAAAAGAAGGACATGTTTTTCAAAGTGAGACCGATACCGAAGTGCTGATTCATTTTATTGAAGAAATTAAAGAAAAATCCAATGTAGAATTGGAAGAGGCAGTGCGGATTGCACTCGGCAAAGTCATTGGTGCTTATGCTATCGTCATCATGGACAAAGACCATCCGGGCAGGCTCATTGCTGCGCGTAAAGGAAGTCCATTGGTAGTAGGATTGGGTGAAGAAGAGTTCTTTTTGGCTTCCGATGCCACACCGATTGTAGAATATACCAAAAATGTAGTGTATCTGAAAGACCGCGAAATCGCTATCTTGGACATCAATGACGGTTTGACCATAAAAACCATTGAGAACGAAATACAAACACCTTTTGTTCAGGAATTGGATTTGCAAATCGAAAAACTCGAAAAAGGCGATTACGAACACTACATGCTCAAAGAAATTTTTGAGCAGCCCCGTACCATTGCCGACTGTATGCGCGGACGTTTGAATGTCAGCAAAAGTATGGTCAAAGTAGGTGGACTGAAAGAATATCAAAATCGAATTATCAATGCCGATAAAATCACGATTGCCGCCTGCGGCACTTCGTGGATAGCCGGGCTGATAGGCGAATACCTCATCGAGGATTTGGCACGTATGCCCGTTGAAGTAGAGTATGCTTCCGAATTTCGTTACCGCAATCCGGTGATTGGTGAGAAAGATGTCATTGTTGCCATTTCGCAATCCGGCGAAACCGCCGATACCCTCGCTGCACTCGGACTTGCCAAAAGGAAAGGCGCATTGACTTATGGTATTTGTAATGTCGTAGGCTCCTCAATGGCAAGAGAAACCGATAGCGGCTCTTACATACATGCCGGACCCGAAATTGGTGTAGCTTCTACCAAAGCCTTTACCGGACAAGTTGCCTTGCTGACCCTCATGGCACTCAATATCGCACATTTGCGCGGCACCATTTCGCAAAGCGAATACCAGCAACTTATCAGCGAATTGAGTAAAATACCGGAAAAAATACAAAAGGTACTTGAAAGCAACGGTAAAATTCGTTATATTGCAGAAATATTCAAAGATACCAATAATGCACTCTATCTCGGTAGAGGCTACAACTTTCCGATAGCCCTAGAAGGTGCTTTAAAATTAAAAGAAATTTCCTACATTCATGCCGAGGGCTACCCCGCCGCCGAAATGAAACACGGACCTATCGCATTGATTGACGAAAACATGCCCGTCGTCGTTATTGCTACCAATAAAAGCGCACATGAAAAAATAGTGAGTAATATACAAGAAGTCAAAGCCCGTAAAGGCAAAGTGCTTGCTATCGTTACAGAAGGTGATAAAATCATTAGCGATATTGCTGACTTTATCATTGAAATCCCGGATACCGCAGAACCCCTGACCCCACTGCTATCTGTTATTCCTTTACAATTACTGGCATATCATATTGCCCTTATGCGCGGTTGCAACGTTGACCAACCACGTAATTTAGCCAAATCAGTCACCGTTGAGTAGTGATTGGTTTGTGAAGTTTATTGAGTTTATAAAGTAATGACAATTTTTGTATTTTAATTTTAAATGCTTCTACTGAAATAAGTACATTTTTAAATTATTTTATAGTAAAAAAATATTTATAAATAAATAATTTTAAATATTAAATAAATTATAAAATAATTTTAATTAATTAAAAAACGACTATATTTCAGTACAACCTTAAATAATATTATTAATATTTTTTTTAATAAAATTATATTAATAATTAATCGTTTTTAAATAATTGTATTATTTAAACAAAACAATTATTTATAATATTATTTTAATAAAATATAAAAATTGAGTGATAAATTTGCGAAGTAGTCAATTTCTGTTTGCCACAAAACTTCCCTAATCACTTCATCAACTTTATAAACTCAGTAAACTCTACAAACCAATTACCAATAAAATAAACATGGATTATAACACAAGCCGACCAAAAATGGTCATTCCCGAATACGGGCGCAATGTACAAAAGCTCGTCAACTATGCCCAAGGTCTTGAAGACAAGGCATACCGTCAGGCATTTGTCGAAAAAATTGTTTTGATGATTACGCAAATGTATCCGCAGGTGCGTAACGTCGAAGACTATCGGAACAAAGTCTGGAATCACATCTTTGCCATTTCGAATTATACCTTAGATGTAGAGCCACCCTGCGAAATTCTTGACCCCGAAGTCGTACACCAACGCCCTGAAAGTGTACCTTACCCTTCTGGCAAAGTCAAATACAAGCACTATGGTAAAAATGTAGAAAACATGATTACCAAAGCCATTAACATGGAAGAAGGCGAAAAGAAAAAAGCCTTTATCGAAGTCATTGGCTCCTATATGAAATTGGCGTACCGCTCATGGAACCGCGAATATGTCAACGACGAAATTATCCGTCACGACTTAGAAGTGCTATCCGAAGGAAAATTATTATTGCCTCAAAGTGCTAATCTTGACAACCTCGTGTATCGCAAGCGTAGCCACAGCAACAATAACAATAATCGCCGCAACAACGGACACCACCGTAATAATAACGGCAGTAATAATAATTATAAAAGAAAAAGATATTAATCAGTTGATAGTTCATGGTTCATAGTTCATAGTTCTCAATTACTCGGAAAAACATACACGACAAACTATGAACCATGAACTATCAACTATGAACTACCCACTATGTCCTCCGAATCTTTTGAAATAAAAGGCGGCAATCGTCTGCAAGGTACACTTGTGCCGCAAGGTGCGAAAAATGAAGCCCTGCAAGTTTTGTGTGCTGTCGTATTGAGTTCCGAAAAAATTACCATTTCCAACGTTCCCGATATTAAGGATGTCAACATGCTCATCAGTCTCCTCAAAGGACTTGGTGTGCGTGTAGCACAAACCACCGCAGATACGTGGACCTTCCAAGCCGATACCGTCAATCTGGACTACCTCGAATCCACAGCATTTCGCAACGATGCCGGACGTATCAGAGGTTCTGTGATGCTGATGGGGGCATTGCTCGCCCGATTTGGGCGTGCCTACCTACCGCAGCCCGGCGGCGACAAAATCGGACGGCGACGTATGGATACCCACTTTCTGGGTTTTCAAAAATTGGGTGCCGACTTCCGTTACGACGAAGCCAAACGAGCGTACACTCTCGAAGCCAAACAACTCACAGGCACGTACCTGATGATGGATGAAATTTCCGTCACCGGTACGGCGAATGTGGTCATGGCAGCAACGATGGCAAAAGGCACGACCACCATCTATAATGCCGCTTGCGAACCCTACGTCCAACAACTTTGCAAAATGCTCAATGCTATGGGCGCACGCATCGAAGGCATTGGCTCAAATCTGCTGACTATCGAAGGCGTGACTTCACTTGGCGGTGCATCACATCGCATCTTGCCGGATATGATAGAAATTGGTAGTTTTATCGGCTTGGCAGCGATGACTCAATCCGAAATCACGATTAAAGATTGCCAAATCAAAGAACTCGGTATCATCCCAACGGTATTTCGTAAATTTGGATTACAATTTGAATTTCGCGGTGATGATATTTACATTCCTGCACAAGATAATTACGAGATACAAACCTTCATTGATGGCTCCATTATGACCGTCTATGATGCGCCTTGGCCCGGCTTCACACCCGACCTCATGAGCATCCTCCTCGTCATGGCAACTCAAGCTAAAGGCAGCGTCCTCATTCACCAAAAAATGTTTGAAAGCCGCTTGTTTTTTGTGGATAAATTGATTGATATGGGCGCACAAATCATTCTTTGCGACCCGCACCGCGCCACCGTCATCGGACTTGGTCGCCAACACTCATTACGCGGTATTAGCATGACTTCGCCGGATATTCGCGCGGGAGTCGCGCTGTTGATTGCTGCACTTTCGGCTAAGGGAACGAGCATCATTCATAATGTTCATCAGATAGATAGAGGTTATCAAAATATTGATGGGAGATTGAATGCGATTGGGGCGCAGATTCGACGGTTTTCAGATACGTAACACGAACTTCCAGCGTGTGTATGACAAATTGCACAATAGATGATTTTCACGCAGAGGGCTGATAATCAAAAACTCTGCGAACTCTGCGTTCTCTGCGTGAGATAGTTTGTGCAATTTGTTATACCCACACTTCCAGCTCGGCGTTTTTTACGTCAAAGGAATTTATTATCTTTGAAAAACGTTCTACCTTTTGAACTTATAATAATGCAATTCATTTTGAACTTGCACTTGTCCACGATAGCTATCGGGATGTACTTGAACTTTCTAATGATTCACAAAATAAAAATATCCAATTTTAAATCTATCAACGAACTCGAACTCGAACTTGGGCGGGTCAATGTATTTATAGGTGAAAATGGCTGCGGGAAGACGAATATTTTGGAGGGGATAGCTTCCGGAGGAGTAATGGCTGAAATAGGAGATATGAATGATATTTTATTATCAGCACGTGGCGTTAGATTAACAGAACCTCACCTGATGAAATCAATGTTTATTGCAAAAAATCAAGTGACAATTAAGATTGAATTTACCGATGATAAGTCAAATAAATACGCTGTTAGTCACTCAAACTATGCTCAAGATAGAACAAAATCAAAAAAACGAGATAATGATGATAAAGACGAAATTTTAATAATAAATTTTGACAAAAAAAAGTTGCAAAATTTCATCATCTTCTGCCCTGAAAACTACTTTCTGCGACGCTTTGAAGAAGAAGGTCAAATAAAACCACTCGGTATAAGAGGTGAAGGTTTATTTAAACATCTTCTCAAATTGCGTAGGGAACATCCTGAAATTATCCAAAAGATGAATAAAAAACTGCGTTTGATTGATTGGTTTCGCGGATTTGAAATACCCAATGACTTGATGTTTACCGAAACCCGACTGAATATTAAAGATAAGTATTTGGAGGATTTGGAGTACTTCGACCAGCGAAGTGTGAATGAAGGTTTTTTGTATTTGTTATTTTATTTCACTCTATTCATGAGTCCTTACACGCCCAGCTTTTTTGCGATTGATAATATTGATACCGCATTGAATCCCAAATTAGCCGCCAGACTTCTCAAAGAACTTACCGAACTTGCGAAGGAAAATAATAAACAAGTTTTGCTGACTACACATAATCCGGGCTTATTGGATGGTATAAATTTGAAAAGTGAAACACAAAAATTATTTACCGTTTATCGAAATATTGACGGCGAAACTTATGCCCGTGCCGTACCTCCATTACGAGAAGTCAAGGGTGTTGAAATGGTCAGATTATCTGAAGCATTTATTCGAGGATATTTAGGTGGAATACCCAGTAATTTTTAGTCATGTCAGTTATTGATTATAGTTTTGGACTTATCTGCGAAGGAGAAACCGACCAGACACTGATAAAAAATATTATTGTCGGCTGGACGGGGAATAGAAATCTTCTGTTTCCTCCGTTGCAACCCATAGAGGGGGAAGCCGGAGGATGGACCAAAGTTTTTAAATATTGTGAATCAGGGGATTTTAAAGCGGCTCTAAAAGCCAATGATTTTATCATCATCCAAATAGATACCGACTTCATGAGTGGCGATAGTGTGGGGAAAGAATACAAAATTGACCTGAAAGATTTAAATGTAAAAGAAACGGTAAAGGCTTTTCGTGAGAAAATCGTAGAACTGATTGGTGCGGAGTTTTACGAAGAATATTCAGAAAGAATTATTTTTGCAATCGCCGTCAATGAAATTGAATGTTGGTTATTGCCTGTTTATTTTTCGGATAAAAAAGCTAAGAAATATGTAAATTGTATTGATACCTTGAATCAGGTTTTGCCACAAAAAGAGGGCTTTTATATTGATGCAAAGGAAAATGATTATTACGAAAAATTAGCTCGAAATTTCCGCAAGAAAAAAGACATTGAAAAATATGCCAAGCGGCAGGAGAGTTTTGACTTATTCCTTAAAAATCTGCAATTTGCGGTAGAAGCTGCGGCTTAAAATTTTCTAATGATTCACAAAGTAAAAATATCCAATTTTAAATCTATCAACGAACTCGAACTCGAACTTGGGCGGGTCAATGTATTGATAGGTGAAAATGGCTGTGGGAAGACGAATATTTTGGAGGGGATAGCTTTGGGAAGTGTAGCGGCAGACGGCGGGTATAATGATGCGGTGCTTGCCATGCGAGGTGTGCGGATTACGGAGGCGCATTTGATGGCATCTTTATTTGCTCAAAATAAGGATAAAACAAGTATTACTTTTTTTAATAAGAAAAATGAACAACTCGAAACCGGACGCATTTACGACGACAATAGTGCTTTAGCCCATTCCGGTAAATTTCATGCGTATGCCAATTATGAACTTCCTGCTTTATCGGAAGTAAAAGAACCAATTGTTGATTCATACAAAAACAGAACCGCCGTCACGCAGCTTTTTGAGGATGACCAATTGCTCTCTTTTTGTATTTTTCAACCTGAAAATCGCTGTTTGCGCCGCTTTGAAGAGGAGAGCGAAATCAAGCCGCTTGGCATACGCGGAGAGGGTTTGTTCAAACATCTTTTACTGCTCAATAAAAAACATCCTGAGCTCATCCGAAACATCAGTCAACAACTACGACTGATAGATTCTTTTCTGAATTTTGAAATTCCAAACGATTTAGTTTTTACCGAAAAACGCTTGAATATCAAGGATAAATACTTGGAAGATTTTGAATATTTCGATCAAAATAGTATGAGTGAGGGCTTCCTGCGTTTACTGTTTTATTTTACCTTGTTTATCAGTCCGTACACACCTCACTTTTTTTCGATTGATAATGTGGATACGGCTTTAAATCCGAAATTAGCTGCAAGGCTTGTCAAAGAACTTACCAAACTTGCGGAGGAGAACAATAAACAAGTTTTACTGACCACACATAATCCGGGCTTATTGGACGGTATAAATTTGAAAAGTGAAACACAAAAATTATTTACCGTATATAGAACTATTGACGACGAGACTTACGCACACATCGTCAGTCCGCCAAGAAAATTGAAGGGGAGAGAGTCTGTACGATTATCTGAATCATTCATAAGAGGCTATATCGGTGGCTTGCCTAATTTTTAATTCATGTCTCATATCAATTATAGTTTTGGAATCATCAGCGAAGGAAATACTGACCAGATTATTCTCAGGCAAATTCTTACTACATGGACAAAAAATCCCTATCTACGTGTGAATCAGTTGCAACCTAAACCTGACGAGTCTGGTGGTTGGAGTCAAGTTTTCAAATATTGTCAATCCTCAGAATTTAAAGATGCCTTGATTCAGAATGACCTCATCATTATTCAAATAGACACTGACTTCATGAGTGGCGATAGTGTGGGGAAAGAATACAAAATTGACTTGAAAGATTTAAATGTAAAAGAAACGGTAAAGGCTTTTCGTGAGAAAATCGTAGAACTGATTGGTGCGGATTTTTACGAAGAATATTCAGATAGAATTATTTTTGCAATCGCCGTCAATGAAATTGAATGTTGGTTATTGCCTGTTTATTTTTCGGATAAAAAAGCGAAGAAATACGTGAATTGTATTGATACCTTGAATCAGGTTTTGCCACAAAAAGAGGGTTTTTACATTGATGCAAAAGACGACATTTACTATCGAAAATTAGCGAAAAATTTTCGCAAGAAAAAAGACATTGAAAAATACGCCAAGCGGCAAGAGAGTTTTGATTTATTCCTTGAAAATCTGCAATTTGCGATAGAAGCTGTTGCATAATAATATTTTCGCTTATATGTATTAAGCGGTGAAAAATGTAAAACACAAAATGTAAAATGTAAAAGTGTCGATAGGACATGAAGTTATTTATTTTTAAATTATTATATATTTAAAATTTTTAAAATCAAATTATTGTTAAAAAACATTCACGTTATACACTTTTACATTTTACATTTATTATTTTACATTTTACATTACAATAACGATTTTCACCTTATAGTACAGATGAGCGAAAACGCTTTAGCCTATCATCCTCGCAAGATACCCTCACAGTATTCCAAATTAGTTGATACGAGGTCGGTGCATTATAGTTTTCATGTATCTATATTCGTTTTTCACGCTCACGCTAAATATGTGGATAGTTGAAGATTTCACTTGGCATACCAATACTATTCCCTTACCTTTACCAAATCATTATATACAACAAATCATTACTATTAGTCACCCATAGACTATCAACTAACTGATATGAATTTACTTGAAGGAAAAAAAGGCATCATCTTCGGTGCTTTGGACGACAAATCCATTGCATGGAAAGTAGCCGAAAAATGCGTAGAACATGGCGCAAAAATCACCCTCACCAATGCCCCCGTTGCCCTCCGATTTGGTAAAATACAAGCCCTCGGCGAGCAGCTCAATTCCGAAATCATACCTGCCGATGCCACCAAAATAGAAGACCTCGAAAACCTCATCAATCAATCTATGGACATACTCGGTGGCAAAGTAGATTTCATATTACACTCCATCGGTATGTCATTGAATGTACGTAAAAAGCGACATTATACCGACATCAAATACGAGTGGATGCAAAAGACATTCGACATTTCTGCCATATCATTTCACAAACTAATGCAAACCGCACTCAAACTTGATGCCGTCAACGATTGGGGTTCCGTACTCGCGCTTACCTATATAGCCGCACAACGCACCTTCCCTGATTATAGCGAAATGGCAGAATCCAAAGCCCTCTTGGAATCTTTTGCGCGGAGTTTTGGCTATCATTTCGGTACATTAAAAAAAGTACGGGTCAATACCATTTCCCAATCGCCTACTAAAACCACAGCAGGCAGCGGCGTAAAAGGCTTCGACGAATTTTTTGATTATGCCGATAAAATGTCGCCGCTTGGCAATGCCTCTGCCGAAGATTGCGCCAATTATTGCGTTGCCCTCTTTTCGGATTTGACACGCTATGTCACCATGCAAAACCTTTATCACGACGGCGGCTTTTCCAACATGGGTATGAGTGAACAGGTGCTACGTAGCTAGTATTCGACATTTATATAAAAAAATCGTAACTTTATAGTTGGGTTAGTTCATAGTATATAGTTCATGGTTCATAGTTGTTGATAGGCTAACGCGAGAAACACCATGAACTATCAACTATGAACCATTTTCCAAATTAAAAAAATAAAACTATGAAAAATCTTATTTACGCATTATTACTACTCCCTATGTGTGTCATGGGGCAAGTCAGAGAAGCTACCCTGCTCGACAATTGGGATGATGAAACACTCGTCGGCAGTTTCGCTTTCGACAATACCTATAATGAAATATGGGGTGTCGTCGTCAACGACCGCGAGTATGCCGTCATTGGTTCTACGGCAGGTACACATTTCATTGATGTCACCAACCCTTCCGTAGTCAGCGAAGTAGCTTTTGTAGCAGGTGCCGTACAAGGTGGCAGCATTATTCATCGCGATTATCACGATTATCAAGGCTACCTATATGCCGTAGCCGACGAAGGTGCTGCAAGTACCCTACAAATTATTGATTTCGGTGCTTTGCCTGATAGCGTGGAGGTGGTCTATGACTCACAGGAATTTTTCTTTCGTAGTCACAATATTTTCATTGATACTTCTTCTGCACGACTCTATGCAGCGCCGGCAGGTACTACAAGTCAGGGCTTTATTCGTCTGCGCGTATTGTCACTCGACAATCCCGTAGCACCTACCTTACTCGCAGATTATTCCGATATACAAGGCAATTCGCTCGGCGGCATACACGACCTATATGTACAAGATAATATCGGCTACCTCAATCTCGGTAACAGCAACGGACTGATGATTGCTGACTTTACCGACCCCGCAGCACCCGTACATCTGGCGAGTATGACCACTTATGAGCAACAAGGTTATAACCATTCAGGCTGGCTTTCGGAAGATGGCAGTACCTATTACCTTGCCGACGAGACGCATGGCAAAGACATCAAAGCGGTAGATGTCAGTGATTTGACGGATGTACAGGTCGTCAAGACTTTCAATGCCGAAAGTACGGATGATAACTCTATTCCTCACAACCTCATCGTGCGTGGCAATTACCTTTATGCTTCTTATTATTATGATGGCTTGCAGGTTTACGATATTTCTAACCCCACCGACCCACAGCGTGTACTGTCTTACGATACCTACTCATTGCCCAACAATTCATCTTACAAAGGTGCATGGGGCGTATTTCCTTATTTACCTTCTGGTAATATATTGGTATCTGATATGCAAACGGGTTTGTACGTTTTTAAAAATGTAGAAGAAAGTCTTGTCAATACGACCAATCCCGATGAAACCTTAAACGATATTCAAGTCTCGCCCCAACCTTTTGATCACGATATTCGTGTGCGTTTTACACTAAACAAAGCACAGACCGTACACATTACTATGCTTGATCCGACCGGAAAGTTAGTTCAGTCCTTAGACCGCATCGACCTCCCGAAAGGCGAATATCAAAGCAACTATGTTGTTCGCCCTGATTTACCCGCAGGTATGTATTTGCTTCAAATCAAAGGAGAAAATGTCAATGGTGTGTATAAAATGGTGAAAATGTGAGGAGGACGCAAAAGATATTATGAAAAATGGTAGTCCTGCAAATGGGGTGCAGCCCAAATTGTCGCGTGTGAAATAATGCTAAGTATTGTCAGTGCATCTCACGCAGAGTTCGCAGAGAACGCAGAGGACTGATAATCAACACTCTGCGTTCTCTGCGAAC
>CALIZI010000318.1 GCA_938028705.1 uncultured Saprospiraceae bacterium
TCAGAGCGGGGAGAGTTGTCAGACGAATTCTTTTGCTAAAAGCGAAGATATTATCAAATAATCGGTGCCTTCTAAAACAGCATTCGTCTGACAACTAAACCACCTAAAAAACTTGGGGGCTACATATTCAACTTGGGTTAAGCAGGCTATCACCGGTACGACAAATAAATAATAATGGCTCATCTGTCAAAGAACTAGATTCTTTTCTTTGGGCAAACCTATTGGACTCTGGGTGAAATGGGAATTAGGAAATTGGGAAACTCGGTTTAAACTCGTAACTCATTGATAATCAATTAAATAAATTTTATTAATAAAATAAAACATGTAATTAATTTGATAATATTATATTTAAATAATAAAAATATATTTATACTTGGAATGGGATATTTTTTCCGAATTTGGGCTAAAACTCGTCAGACATTTAATACCGAAAAAATATGAGTTCATTGGTGAATTTTGAAAATGTCAGACGAATTTTAGCCCAAATTCAAGGACAAACACTGACTATATTAAATAAAAATCGAACATGACATTGTCAAGTTAATTATCTTTTGTAAAAATCTAAAAAAGTTCCGATAGTTATCGGGATCACCGAATTTCCTAGTTCCCCAATTTCCTTTGTCCAAAGTCTAAAAACCCATGTACGTTGTTTATTACCATTCTCAAAGGTACATACTACACCCTTTGAGAAGAATCTTTTTTTGAATGTCAACTACATGGATGAACTTGTCCTTGGAATTTGAAATAATTGTAAATTTGACCCTATGCGGTATTTATTCCAACCGATAGATATTTCTCTGCTCGTTTTTTTCCGAATCGCCTTTGGCGTATTGGGCTTTGCGGATATTATCGGCACCATACTGCACAAAGAAACCCGCGACAACCTCGCCAATGCCGACTTTCATTTCACCTACTACGGCTTCGAGTGGCTTCGTCCGTTGCCCGAATGGGGGCTGCTGATTTTTATGGTCGCTATGTTAGTTTTAGCTGCCTTTATCGCCTTGGGCAATTACTACCGTTTCTCTACGGTACTTTTCGCACTGGGTTTCACTTATTTCAATTTTCTCGAAGCCACACAATACCTCAATCATGGCTATCTTTTTTGCTGGTTGGGGTGGGTGATGTGTTGTCTGCCTGCACACCGCTCCGGCTCTATGGACGTACAACGCCGCCCCGAAATCTACTCCGCTGTCACCGCACGCTGGCACATACTGCTGCTCGCTTCCCTTATGGGTATCGTCTATTTTTATGGCGGACTTGCCAAAATCAACAGCGATTGGCTACACGCCCAACCCCTCAAAATATGGCTGCAAGCCAAACGTAATTTACCCGTCATCGGCGGTCTTATTTCCCAAGATTGGGTAGCTTGGGCAATGAGCTACGGCGGCTTGGTACTTGATTTACTCGCTGTGCCATTACTCCTCTTCAAGCGTACCCGACCCATTATTTTTGTCTTTATTCTGCTCTTTCATTTTATCAATACCCTTATTTTTCAAATCGGTATTTTTCCCCTGCTCTCCATTGCCCTCACGCTTTTTTTCTTTCCGCCCGATTTACCCCGTCGCATGTATTATTTTATATTAAAAAAATATCGAACCAGCTCATTGTATGCTTTTATTAAAAAATATATTACAAAAAAAGATACCGTTACACCACAAACACCCGCCGCCGCTTTGCCTGATAGTTACGCAGTTCCCTCCTCTGCCACTCAGCTAATGACGACCCTGATTCTCGTAGCAGTATGCCTGTTTCACCTGTTGATACCCTTCCGTCATCACCTCATTCCCGGACACGTAGCATGGACAGAAGAAGGGCATCGCTACTCGTGGCGAATGATGCTCAGAGGCAAAACTACCAGCGGATATTTTGTAGTAAAAGACCACACCACAGGCGAAGAAACCAAAGAATACGGCACCAAACACCTCACCAAACGCCAACGCCGAAAGATGCGCTCCAATCCCGAATTGATTTTGCAATACGCACATTATCTTCGAGATATACATAGAAAAGAAGGCAAAGACGTAGCCATTTATGCCCACATCAAAGCCGGACTCAATGGCAGAAAACGACAAACCTATATTGACCCGACAGTAGATTTGGCAAAGGAAGAATATCCCTTTTTTGGTCATGCCGAATGGATAATGCCTTTTGAGTTGGCGAGTGGCGAGTAGCGGGTTTACAGTACCGGCTGTTTTAACTGCCGACGACCGTAAGGGAGCATTCACATTAGCACGAGTACAGGCGATTCCAATCGCCATGTGTAGTATAATTTTTATTTGTAATTTTATACAAATAAGTATTTTACAAATTACATGTTTTTTTTACATGGCGATTGAAATCGCCTGTACAGTATATAAAATGAATAACATCATAGTCATAGGAGGTGGATTAATGGGTAGTTCGGCAGCTTGGCAATTATCCAAGTACGGCGAGCAGGTCGTGTTGCTTGAGCAGCAGGATGAAGTCTATACGAATGGTTCCAGTTTTGGCGAATCGCGCATATCGCGGAGTCTGGGTGTGGAGGGCAATATTTTTTCTTATGTCCAGCAAGTCACAGTGGCAGAAGCGCGAAAACTTATTGATTTTTTAAATAAAAAAGAAGCCGATAAAAAACACCGTATAGATGATATTTACACGACTTCGCCTGTCACCTATATTTATGATACCGCACAAGAAGCTGACATCAAAAAGCTGCTTCACGAAGAACAAAAAGATAGATACGAATGTGCGTACCCTCACGAAGCCTTTGAGAAATTTGGTATGCGGGTTTCCGAATCTCAGGTCGTCATTCGCGAGTACAAAGCATGTTCCGGTTCGCTCAATCCTAAAGTATTTATTTCAAAACTTCATGCGGGTATAAGGCACCACAATAACGAGGTACATTATAATCAGCAAGTCGTCGAAATTACGAAAAAATATAAGCACTACGACATCCGCACATTAAACCCCAAGACAGGTGGGACCAACATATATCAAGCCCGAAAAGTGGCACTGGCATCAGGACCTTATACAGGCGGTTTGCTGAAAAATATTGCCCCTTATTTCCAACAACTCATTACACCAAAAAGAGTGAGTTTGGTATTTTTTAAAATTAATAAAAAAATATATGGTAATTATACAGAAAAACAAAAAGCGATGATTTATGATGGCTTTCCGCTGTTCGACCAAGTTATGCCGATGCTTTTTGCTATGATTGATAAATGGGATGCCGATGGACACCCCGTTTTTAAAATAGGCGGACATCAACTACGCCATCCCATTAGCAATCCTGATAGCGCATGGCAGCAGCGAGTCTCAAAAGACGAAATAAGTTGGGGTGCAGATAGTTTGTTTAATTATTTGAACATGTTGAATATACCGATTACAAAAGAAGATATTTTGTTTCATGATGAATATACTTGCATATATTCGGTTGCAGCAAATGATACGCCTTATGTGGCAAATATTCTGATGCCAAACAACGAGACAGACGATTCACTCGTAATCATCGGAGGGATGTCGGGTATTGGTGCAAAAGGTTGTTTGGCTTACGGGCTGCTTGCTGCCGATTTGTTGTTACATAAAGATAATTCAGATGCTTTGTATCAAAAAACTAAAAAGGAATTGGGTATTGAAAGGTGAATATCGAATATCGAACAGGGAATGTCGAATTTTGAAGTGAACTAACGTAGGAATTTTGAATATCGAACAAGGAATATCGAATTACGATGTGAATTAACACTGGAATATTGAATGTTGAAGTATTTCATTCGATATTCAAATGGCATAGTTTTTGGCAAAATGGTATTAAAAATCTTCTTGATAAGTCGATTTAAAACATAAATTTTACCTAAATTATTGACCATTTTTCAAAAATAAAACCTAATAATATGAAAAATAATTTTTTAAAATCCTTCATTATAGCTATCGCCACTTTGGGTATGTTCACCATACAATCTTGTGATACAGACCCTTGTGCTGACGTAGATTGCGGTATCAACGGTACTTGCTTTGAAGGTATCTGTGATTGCGATGCCGGATACGATGGTACAGATTGTAATATTGTCATTAGAAGTCTATTTACAGGAATTTATGATGTACAGGAGTTTTGTGATAGTAATCCTACTTATGAAGATAATTATATCTCCACCATTAGTGAGTCTTTTGACGGTATCCAGTACATTACGATTGATAATATTTATAATTTTCCAAATATTTCCAGTGCAACACCAGAAGATGCTACGGTGTTAGCTTCGGTCAGCAATTCGGGCGGTGAATACACGCTACTGATAGAAAACCAGACTTTCACTTCCGATATTCTGGCGGATTTTGAAGTAGCCGGTTTTGGTACTTATGACCCTGTAACATCAATTATTACGGTCAATTATTCTATCACAGATACCTCGCTTGACCCTACAGACGAGAGTTATATCGACAATTGTGAACAGAATTTTTATCCGCAATAAAAGGTACGCAATAAAGAACCAATAAAGAAAAGCCCTTCCGATTGAAATCGGAAGGGCTTTTCTTTTTCATAAATCTACCGGAACATGATGGACATAAAAAAAGCCCCTATTCATACTAGATGAATAAGGGCCCAAAACCAAATGAAACCATCTTTAGCCCGAACAAAAGTCGTTCGGGATATATCTTAATTTAAGAGGTTGGAAAATATTTTTCCGTAGTAATTCTATGGTATAACAACGGGAATGTAAACTTGTTCTATTATATGCTACAAATCTAAGCAACTTTCTTATTTAAGACAAGAATTATTCGGTCAAGGTTGCGTCAAATTCAAAAAAAATGTGCTATTCTTCAAGTTGTAGCCTTTTCATCCACTTTTGATAATCATCTTTTCCAAAAGCAATGAGTAACCAAACCAAAATAGCTATCATCAAATTGGCTCCGACTAGCCTAAACAGATTATGAAGAAACAAATTTATTGTTTCTCTCAAGCCTCCAAAAGACAGTCCACCGATTTTGTTGGAATATGCTTCATAGTTCAAACGTACACCTGTTTTCCATACAAAAAACAAATGCAATATCAGCAAACCAACCAAAATAGCTATCAAAGCTCTTTTCCAGTTAAATGTAGAAGCAATCACCAATGAAATAAAGAAAACAAAATATAAGCCCGCATGTATCCAAGTGTCCATTTCAATGAGTGGCGGCTTGAAAGGGAGTACATTTTGCTGCCCGTGCTGCGCTACTTGTTGGCGGTATTTGTTTTTCATATCTTCATCCATGATGAAAATCCGTATCTTATCATTCTTTTTATTTTCGGCACCGGGCAGTTGAACGTCTTTTGTTCCGTTTTTACCAAATGAACCATCGTATAAGGCTTCTACACTTTTACCGAGTAATTGAGTGTATGGCTTATTCAATGTGTATTGGTACAACATGGAGAGCAAGACGAACGCCAACAAGAATTTACCTATAAATATCAGTATGGGTTTAATTTGCTTCATTTCGTTCTCGTTTAATGACAGACTGTATCCACACCAACCAACAAGCGATAGCTAAAGCTATAAAAATAACTTGCCATACATCTACGTGCATCATATCAAATAATTTTGGGAAATGTACACCTGTGACAAATAGGGTGACGATTCGGATAATATTCATCAATAACAGAAATCCAATTCCCCAAAGAATCCCCTTGTATTTAAATTTGGCAGGTTTGGGATAGGCAGCTACTGCACCTGTAAATATGGCAATGGCTTCTATACCGTCACAACCACTTTCTATATCTACCGAAAAGCTGTCAGAAGAAACAGTATCTCCGACAGCGGTGGTTCCCATTCCGAAAATATTGAGTAGAAAGCTACTGATGTTGGCATCAATATTCATAATGAAAGCCAAGGGTCCTTCCTGAAACCATTCCGTAGTATAAACCATGTAAAACAACAGCATGAAAATCAAGAAGAAGCCGACAAATTTTAGAAGGGGTGAGCGTGAACGCCACCCCTTCATAATATCTTTATTTCCGGATTTTGCTTTTGCAACTTGCTTTTGTTGCTTAGGCTGATGTTCAGCTTTTTTGCTTTTACCCTTTTTTCCTTTGTTTGATTTAGCCATTTTTGATGGTCAAAATACTTTATTGGTTATCAGTTTATAGTTGTCGGTTCATAGTTTTTACAACTTAATGATTATCAGAATCGGACATCTTTAAACAAATAACCACTTATCATTTTAACAAAACGCCTATCAGACCAATGGTCTGATAGGCGTATATTGTCATAAAAAATTCAATTATTCGCGAACGATTTTGATGTCTGTCTGACGGATGTAGAGTACACCCAAGTTCAACAGAATCAATGCAAGTATAATCAAGCCCCACTCTCCAACAGTTGGGATAGCTTCGCCTGAATCTTCACCTATACAAGTACAATCAGCTTGAACGGTATCATTGATCGTCAATGGATTACCATCGTTACAGCTATCGCCCGGCAATACACATGAACCGTCATCTGCTTCTGCGTCCGGATCGTAGTTACATGCCATAGCATCTGTACAACCCATTCTTAATAAAGAACCGGTACAAGAACAGTCTTCTTGATATGTATCACCTGTGGTGTCAGGATTACCATCGTCGCAGGCTGACCCCGGAGTAGCACTACCGTTTGGCGTACCTTCACAGTCAGCACATGAAGTATATTCACAGGAACCATCGTCCATAGTAGCCATCGGATTGTAGTTACAAGCATTTGCATCTGTACAACCCATCGCTCCACCCATGATAGGATCTCCGGCACATGTACAATCAGCTTGTATTGCATCATTTTCAGTATCTGGATTTCCGTCATCACAAGCAGTACCTTCTTCTGGATTGTCTGTTACGCCACCTGCGCCGTCACATTCGTCACAGCCTGTTGCGAATACACATGAACCATCGTCGTTAGTAGCATTCGGATCGAAGTTACATGCTGTATCATCTGTACAACCATCTACAGGTTCTGAAGTACAAGCGCAGTTAGCTGCGTCAAAAGTTGTACCTGCCGGACAGTTGGGTGTATTAACTGCTACACAGTTGACATCATCAAATGAATCATCTGTAAGATCACAATTATCATCTATCTCCGGTTGCTCACCACTTACTTCCCACATACATGAAGTGGTGTTGAAAGCAGCTGTTTCATAACAGGCTGTTGTCGGCTCTTCCGGTAATATACAAGAACCGTCATCAGCGGTAGCTGAAGAATCATAATTTGAAGCACAAGGATCTGTACAACCCATGACCACATCTGAATCACATGTACAGTTTACTGTATTTAAGGTAGTACCTGCCGGACAGTTAGATACGTTGACTGCTACACAATTGACATCATCAAATGAGTCATCTGTAAATTCACAATTATCATCTATCTCCGGTTGCTCACCACCTACATCCCATACACAAGTTATATCATTGAAATTAGCTGTTTCATAACATGCCAATTCGGGCTGCTCTGGTTGTGTACCACTTACATCCCATGAACAAGTACCGTCATTAAAGGTAGCTGTTTCATAACAAGCTGTTGCAGGTGCTTCCGGTTGCTCTCCGCTTACATCCCATACACAAGTTGCGTCATTGAAGGTAGCTGTTTCGTAGCACGCTGTTGTCGGTGCTTCCGGCTGTGTACCACTTACTTCCCACATACATGAAGTGGTGTTGAAAGTAGCTGTTTCATAGCACGCTGTTGTTGGCTCCTCTGGTAATATACAAGAACCATCATCAGAGTTGGCAGTAGCGTCATAATTTGAAGCACAAGGATCTGTACAACCTTCAATTACATCTGTATCACATGTACAATCTACTGTATTTAAGGTAGTACCTGCCGGACAGTTAGATACGTTGACTGCTACACAGTTGACATCATCAAATGAATCATCTGTAAATTCACAATTGTCATCTATCTCCGGTTGCTCACCGGTCACATCCCATACACAGGTAGTTGTATTGAATGTTGTCGATTCATAACATGCCAATTCCGGCGGCTCCGGTTGGGTACCACTTACATCCCATGAACATGTACCATCATTGAAGGTAGCTGTTTCATAACATTCTGTTGCCGGTGCTTCAGGTTGTTCGCCACCTACATCCCATACACAAGTAGTTGTATTAAATACTGCTGTTTCATAACATGCCAATGCCGGCGGCTCCGGTTGGGTACCACTTACATCCCATGAACATGTACCATCATTGAAGGTAGCTGTTTCATAACATTCTGTTGCGGGTGCCTCTGGCTGCGTACCACTTACATCCCATACACAAGTAGTTGTGTTGAATTCTGCTGTTTCATAACATGCCAATGCCGGCTGCTCCGGTTGTGTACCACTTACATCCCACATACAAGTACCATCATTGAAGGTAGCCGTTTCATAACATTCTGTGGTAGGTGCCTCGGGTTGTGTACCACTTACTTCCCACATACATGAAGTGGTATTGAAAGTAGCTGTTTCGTAACAGGCTGTTGTCGGCTCCTCTGGTAATATACAAGAACCGTCATCAATAGTTGCATCCATATCGTAGTTGGTAGCACATGGATTTGTACAACCTTCTACATTACATGAGGCTCCGTTAGCTTCTTTAGTAAGACAAATAGGATCGGTCAAACTATAGCAGAAAGCAGGTACTGTACAAACGAGGATGCCTTCGGGAAGACCTGCCAGCACTCCAATATCAATCGGAATACCACCGGCAGAAGGACCACCTGGATTATCGCTTATAAATGCTTCTAGATCTGCGGGTGTCAAACCCGGATTACCCATGTTAAGAACAACAAAGCCATCAAATAACTGCTCTAAAGTATTGAGTGGTGGTGTAATACCTGTCAATGTACCCACAAGAGTATTTGAACAATCTGGACCATTTAAGTCTTCAAAAATTGTATTCAGCTGTGCAGGGCTATGTGTGATAGAAGCTAAACATAAACTTTCTCCTTCTGCCAATGCGTCCATAGCTGCTTGAATGTCAGCCAAATTACTTGTAACATCAAGTATAATGGATGTAGCATCAAGTAATAGATATTCTGTAATATTTCCGATTCCTTCTACTGCTCCGACATCATTCACTATATAAGGTGGAGCAGCGTAAGTTACACCGTCGTCACACAGTTCACCTAAAGCAAAACCAGGAGCTTCCGCAGCACATGGACAGGTAACGTCTTGGTCTACATAGCAATTATTCCCCTGATAATCTCCTGAATTACCAAGTCCGGTTTGGAAATCAGCAGCGGAGACTGTACCTACCCCCGTATCATCTACGCTTATCGTAACAGTACCGCAAACTTCATCTTCCGGATCGTCAAAGTCACCGTCAGGCGCACCATCTTCAGTTCCGTCACCATTATCGAAACCTAAAGTGACTACTGATGTCAATGCCCCTGCGTCACAGGATGCACTGATAGCCGTAGGTTGCCCCGGCAGTGTAGTCAAACGTATAGGACCTTCAACAAGACAAGCAAACGAAACTGTATTAATAGCATCGTTGACAGGCATAAGATATAGGTCTATTTCAAGAGGAGTACAAGAAGGGTTTTCAAAACCTTCAAGATTACTCAAACCACCCTCGTTGGCACAGGTTCCAGACTCTCCAAAATATACCAAGTCATCCATAGGTACATTACCGGTAACGTCCAAGTAAAGGTCTTCATCGGTAGGTGGAGTATTCGTTACGTCAAGATCATACATAAGAATAGCCGAAGTAAAAATACCATCCGGAGCTATATCACAATTACCGATAGTGACAGTAAAAACACCTTCTTCCGCACCTGCACAAACCGGTGAAGTTACAGAACTACCAGAGAATATTGTACAGTCGGAGCAAGTATCTAAAGGACCTATCTCATCTAAACTTACTGTACAAGCTGCACCACTAGCATCCGTTACGGTAAGCACAACACTCTGTCCATTGGCAGGTATAGTAAATGATATGACCTCTGTCTGACTGGGAGGATCAGCATAAGTCTGCCCCGATACATAGACAGTACCACTCGTAGCATCACTTACAGAATAAGTCGTACCATCTACATAATTAAAGGTAAGTTCTATATCATAGAAATCGTCAGTTGGATCCGTAGATGTACCATTATTATTACAAGTTGCACCGGTCAATTCAAGATTAGCCACTTGGCAACCTCCACCCTCACAAGCAAAAGATGCACAGGCTGCTGCAACAAAGCCATCAATACCTTCACCAAAACAATCTGCAGGTGGCGTACCTCCTGCGATAGCCGCGAGTGCGGCTTGGTCATATACAACAAACAACGTATCTACATTGACATCATCACCGAACCCGGGTGTACAAGCGGGACGAGTAACCGTACCACCGGTAAGTGTTTCACAAACACTACCGTCCAATCCTTGCAATTCAACGATAGCAGGAACATCACAATCCGCTGCTTGTGTAACAACGGCAGAAAAAGTAGGATACACCGTACTTACAATAGGACCTTCTATCGCACATTCAGCATCAATAGTCAGTGCCGTAAGGTTGGCAGGAATCAGATAAAAAGCGACATCTTGAGTAGTACAACCAATAGGTATAGCCTCAAGGTCAATAAAACCTGAACCGTCACAGGGAGACCGCTCACCTAGCCAAGCTGCATCAGGCAAGTCAACGTTACCAACCAAATCATCATAGATTTCTTCTTGGGTAGGAGTCGTAGATACGTCAAAATCGTAGTACAATAGGTATCCGCTACTATCTCCATAAGCAGTAACACAGTTAGCCGGATCTATCGTTACCGTAAAAGTGCCACAAATATCAGCAGGAGTAGTTGTTCCTGATGTACTTGGACAGTCTTGGGCATACAAGCTGCTCACTGAGAACAGCACCGTACAAGCCAAGGTTAAAAGTAATAATATTTTCTTCATAATCAATTTAGATTTACATTCAGTTACTTTAGTTATTAGATTTCAATTTCTTCTTGCGATACTCTCTTACCGCATTCTTCTTTGATGTTGTCATTTGAGGTGACTGGATTAAACCTTGTTGGCTCAACTCTTTACTTGGACCTACTATCGGTTTTATCGACGGTAAAGAACTAACACCATTTGTTGATACAGGCTCACCCAATTTGCGCTCATTAGGATTTCTGGGCGTAAACCCTTTCATAGGATTCATCTTCTTTCCGGTAGGCGACAATTTTGGTTGCACAATTTTTCTCGGCACCTTAGCTTTTGGAGGAGTATCTACCTTAGTCTGCGTAGCACGCTGATTAAACGTAGTTTTACTTTCTACTTGCTGGTCATTCATCGACAAAGAAGTGTCATTTTGAACACTCGTCGGTCTTAATAAGTAGAAAACCCCAACCAGTAATATGGCAACAAAAAGAATCCCTGCAATTAATTTTAGGTTTCTCATAAGATAAAAAGGTTTTTAAATGTTTCGTTAATTAATTTTGATATAAAATTTGTCATTTAAAGACCGACAAGAAGTCTATTATTAAAAAAGCCTCTCTATATTGCATAACAATACAAAGAGGCTATATATTTAATTCATATAACTGACAAACAGGGAGTTAAACAACAACAGGTTTGTTTATACTTACTCATAGTCGGGTACATTTTGTTTATTAACGTGTTCTTAACACTTCTATTAGACAGCTAAAGTAGTAAAAATTTATTTATTGCAACAAACAACATGCAATTTTTTTTTCATTTTAATTAAAAAAATTTATCTTTAGATAAACCCAAAACCATAAAATATTCTTTATTTTCGCACAAAACAAAATAAGAAAAACGTAAAATTCATGTCACAAAAAGAAAATTTCATACAAGCCATCAACGATGGCTACAACTTTGAAGGCAAATCCATCGTACTCGGTGGTGCTATGCTCGACGGCGAATGCCAGACCGATACTCTGGTCAAAATTCCATTGGGTACATTGAATCGTCATGGACTCATCGCAGGAGCTACCGGTTCGGGTAAAACCAAGACCTTACAAATACTGGCAGAGCAACTTTCAGAAAATGGTGTACCTGTATTATTAATGGACATCAAAGGTGACCTGTCGGGTATTGCTGCGCCCAGTCCGGGACATCCGAAAATTGATGAAAGACATACCAAAATCGGTATCCCTTTCAAGGCATCTACCAGTCCGGTAGAGTTTCTTACACTTTCGGACGAACCCGGCGCACGTCTGCGGGCTACCGTTACCGAATTTGGTCCGGTTTTATTCTCCAAAATCCTTGAATTGAGCGACACACAAAGCGGTATCGTTTCGGTGGTGTTCAAATATTGTGATGATAATGCCATTCCGCTCGTTGACTTAAAAGATTTTAAGAAAACATTGGAATATATGACCGGAGAGGGCAAGGAAGAATGTGAAAGTCTTTACGGGCGCATGTCCACCGCATCTACGGGTACGATTATTCGTAAAATTATTGAAATAGAACAACAAGGCGCAGACCGCTTTTTCGGTGAAGTGTCTTTTGAAGTCGAAGACCTTATCAGAGTAGATGAAGAAGGTAAAGGTATGGTCTCTGTAGTGCGATTGACTGACCTTCAAGACCGACCTAAGTTATTCTCTACCTTCATGTTACAAATGATGGCAGAAATATATGCCACCTTCCCCGAACAAGGTGATGCCGACAAGCCCAAACTCGCTATTTTCATTGATGAAGCACACTTGGTATTCAATGAAGCAAGCGATGCACTGCTCGACCAGATTGAGGCTATCGTCAAACTGATTCGCTCCAAAGGCGTAGGCTTATTTTTCATTACCCAAAACCCGACTGATGTTCCCGACGCAGTACTCGGTCAATTGGGTCTGAAAATTCAACATGCCCTCCGCGCCTTCACTGCAAAGGACAGAAAAGCCATCAAACTGGCAGCTCAAAATTATCCTTTGACGGATTATTATGATACTGCCGAATTGTTGACGACCTTGGGTATCGGTGAAGCTATCGTTACAGCATTGAGCGAAAAAGGTATTCCTACGCCACTCGCACATACGCTCCTCCGCGCACCACAATCGCGTATGGATGTATTGACCGATGGCGAGATTCAACACCTGATTAGTCAATCAGAAATTATTAAGAAATATAATATTGAAGTTGACAGAGAAAGTGCTTACGAAATATTAGGCGAAAAAATCGAACTCGCCAAAGAGGAAGAGCATCAGGCAGAAATCAAAAAGCAACAGGAAAAAGCCGCCAAGTCAACATCGCGCAAAAGTTCTAAAGCAGAAAAATCTGCCGTCGAAAAAGCCATGGACAATACTGCCGTCAGACAAGTCGGACGTACCGTTGCACGCGAACTCACACGAGGTCTCCTCGGCGCATTGGGTGTCAAAACTACCCGCCGACGTAGAAGACGTAGCTTGTGGTAATTTGTTGATTCGTGATTCGACATATCTATAATAAAAAAACGGATGCCTTATGGTATCCGTTTTTTATTTTTTAGGTATAAACCTCTATATTTTATTGAATAACTTGACAATGTCATGTTCGATTTTTATTTAATATAGTTGGCATTTTGCTCTTGAATTTGGGCTAAAACTCGTCAGACATTTTCAAAATTCACCGATGATGTCATATTTTTCCTACAATGTTTAAATGTCAGACGAGTTTTAGCCCAAATTCGGAAAAAATATCCCATGTTAAATACAAACATATTTTTATTTTTAAGACATGATATTGTCAAGATAAATTACAAATCAACGAATCACAAATCACTTATGCACAATCACCACATGTTTGGTCTGCCAAAACTCATCTATATCCTTGACATATAAGACATTATCTTTAATGGTGTATGTACTTTCCGGGCGTTCAGGTAATATTTTGATGATGTCTTTTTTGACCTCAATTTCTGTTTTTTTATAAAAATTAAACGGCTTTGTTTTGTCCAATTTTCGCTGAAAATCATCCTTCACCTGCATCGCCACTTTTCTTTTGAGTACGCCTGCATTTTTGAGGGTTTTCTTGGAGCCTGCCACATAGTAGCCTTTCACACAGTCGGCTATAAATTCATCTTTTTGTTGTAATTCTTCATACTTTTTTTCGAGTTCTTCGTTGGCATTTTCCAATTTGTTCGTCTTAATTTCGAGTGCATCTTTTTGTTGGGCAACTACGGCATATTGTTTGTTGAGTTCACTTTCAGTATATTGAAGTTGAGATTCGATTTGTTTGATTTTCACTTCATAATTTGCTATCTCTACATCTTTCGCCACTATCTTGTCCTCATATTGTTGAATAATTTTTTTGAGCGAATTATTATCAGTCTCAAAACTATTGAGGGATTCCTGAAGCTCTTTTGCATGGTCTTGGTCATCCACATTGGCATCTTTGAGCGAAGCTATTTTGGCTAAAATGACTTCCCTTTGCAAGTCTCCACCCCGCAAATCTCCAATCAGATTTTCCATTTGATTTTCGCGAGTAGAAATATTCTGCAAAGTCAAATCAATCTCATTGAGGGTTTCTATCACCTCATTATATTCTTCTTTGAGGAGTTCGCGGTCTTCCGCCAAATCTATTTTTTCCTCCTCAAGTTGAGCTATTTTTGCCAATGCGTTTTGGTAGGCTTCATCGCCGCCGCTATTACATGCCACACACATTAGAAGCGATAAACCGAAAATAAGAAAAAGTAATTGTTTCATAATTCGTCGTAATTCGTGATTCCTTGATTCGTGATTCGTTTTATTAACGACAGTACAGGAAGAATATTTTTACCAATATACAATAGATTTTTGAAATGTTTTAAACAAGAAATACCTAACTTGCAGTATCAAAAGAAAACAACTATCATACACCTGATTGCATAATTAAATAAATAATATTTTTTTTAAATGTAAAATGTAAAAAAGGAGTGCAGGACAAATCTTTAATCTACCCCATACCGACGACTTTAGCCATCGCGGGAAATTGACGGACTTGACGACTAAAGTCAACCTGTGCGATTAAAATAAGTTGAGACTTGCAAATCGACTTTTTGCGATAAAGGTACGTTAGTACCGACCCTGTTTGTAGCAAAATAATCCCCAAAATCTCCTAAGCTCCGTAGGAGCGGCGCTGTTTGTACATTTAACGGTGTCGGTGCTATGCACCTTGATAGGTTTTCCTTG
>CALIZI010000319.1 GCA_938028705.1 uncultured Saprospiraceae bacterium
TTTTATTAAAAACAATTTTAAAAACCAAATTATATTTTGAATTAGCTTGTAAAATTTTTGAATTTCAATAAGAAAAATGACCTCATTCAGAACATTTAATAACTCGAAAAAATTTAACAGAAATGACAGTGTAAAATGTAAATTTGTAGGACGCGAGTGAGCGTAAAATGTTACTTATTTTATTGATTTTCAATTATTAAAAAGTAAAAAACATAATAATTTGTGTGCGTACTACATTCCGATAGCTATCGGAATTTACATTTTATGTTTTACATTTGTTGAATGTAATTAAGTCGTACTAACTTGAGTGTAATAAAGTCATGCTAACTTTATTCCTCAAATCAAAAAAGGCAAATTTTAAAGGCGCATAGCGTCAACCCCATTTGTAACAACCGATTTCCCCCAACCGGATAAGGCGCATCGCGCCGACACCCTTAGTCCGGTGATTTTAAGGGTGTCGCCGCTATGCGGCTTTAGTGTGTGGGGAAGATGATATTATTACAAATGGTGTCGGTGCTACTGCACCTTGATTATGAGCGGTTTATCGCAGACCCAAGCAAGTTAGTACGACTTAATTACATTCAACACATTTTACATTTAAAAAAATGCAAAAATTGTCAAAGAACCATTAAAAATTACAAATTGAACGTGAGTAGTTTATTTATATTTATAAATAATTAATTTTTAATAATAAATAAATTATAAAATGATTTTAATTACTTAAAAAACGGCTATATTTCAGTGCGACCAATTATAAAATGAAGAAATCATGAAAAGACCAAGAATAAAAATTAAGCTCGAACCGATGGATAAAATAGTAGAGGTCATTGGAATGATAGGCTTATTGCTATTAAGTGAAAGAAACAAAATAACTTCGACAGCTATATGGCTTCTTTTACGCTTATTTTCCCCCTTGAAAACAGTTATTTATCCCGATAAACGCCCGTTTTCAAGAGAAAAACTAAGCGCAAAATAAGCTCATCAATCTGTCGAATTTATTTAATTTCTTTCACTAATCGGATTGCCCATTATTTATTTGAATGGACTTCCTGAAAAAATACCGATGCACTTTAACTTCAGCGGAGAAGCTGACGCTTTTGGTGGAAAAGGTGGAATATGGATGCTACCAATTATTGGAATTATAATGTATTTAGAGCCTGTTTGGAATTTTTCTGCCTGATAACCAATATTTTATGAACTTGGCTTCATATCGAATCAGTCACTTATCCCGATAAATTCCTTCTTCGATATTTCGCCAAAACCATAAACTATTGATTATCAGTTTGAAAAATTCCAAACATGCTCTTAGGTATGTTTTGCTTAAACAAATACCCGCATATTTTTAATTACACACAAAAGGTAACTAAGGAAAACGCGGAAAGATTGTACAAGACTGCGACAAAAATGATTCGGATTTTGAATGTATTGATAGTTTATACCTTTGTATATATCACCTATTCAATAATCCAAACAGCATTAGGAAATCAGAACGGTTTAGGGGCATTATTTACGCCCATTTTTTTGGTGTTGATGTTTGGTATAATGGGATTCTTTACGTTCAAATCTTTGAAAAAAAGAAAACACACAAACTACCTAATATTTTATTATATTTAAATTTATTTAAATGTAAAATTTATACTTAAAATTGAGCGAAAACTTCTACTCAAAGTCAAAGCTAAGTAACGATAAAAAAATATCTCAAAACCACACAAATCTATGCTCGGTTGGATATATAATATACTGAAAATAATGCTCTTATTGGTATTGCCTTTTATCTTGTTGATACGAGGCGCGGTATATTTTCATAGTGAATATGCTTTATTGCCGAGTGCATCCTTGATAGCGAGTGGGGCGATTACTACGGTGTTGTTGTTCATTTATTTGACCTTTATGTATGGGCGTGTGACGGGCAAAATCGGCAGTACGAATGCACTCAAACGGCGCTCTGTGATTGCGCTTTTATTGGTCTTGGGGTATAGCATATACGGCTTGTTTTTTCTATCCAATACCAATGCAAAAACTTCCGAAGTACACAGCGAATTTACCAAACTGCATCCAATAGTACGACTTAGTATCAGTACGATACTTTTTCTCGACCATGACCTGATGATCACAGATGCAAAACGCCAACCGGAGGACTATAAAAAAATGGGTTTAAAAACGAAAAAACGCTCGCTACATTATAAGCAAAGCACAGGCTACGTACACGCCGTAGATATTCGCACCAATGGTCGTAGCGAACTGCGAAATACTTTGCTGATATGGTACTTTAAGTGTATGGGTTTGAATACTTTGCGACATGGCGGTACGGGCGACCACCTGCATATTTCGCTAGATAGTCGTGATAGTCCGGGGGCGATTTAACTTCAGAGGGGATGGGCTTTTCAGATTGGGAACTTTAAATAAATTCAGTGCGTTAGTATCCATGTTCACAAAACACGATATTACGTGTATTTTAAGTTCAACTATCCAATTTAGACTTTGGACAAAGGAAATTGGGGAATTAGGAAATTAGGTAATCCCTTCTGTTTTAGATTTTTACAAAAAATAATTAATTGCATGTTTTATTTTATTAATAAAATTTATTTAATTGATTATCAATGAATTACGGTTTTAAACCGAATTTCCCAATTTCCTAATTTCCATTTTGTCCAAAGTCCAATATCCAATACGAATTATGATTTATACTATAGAAAAAGCTACCGCTAAATCAAGCCGGGCTGCTGCGCTGATATCCGGACGACGAATAAATAATAATCCCTGATCTGTCAAAGAACTAGATTCTTTTCTCGGAGTGAACGTATGTGTTTTGTTTATTACCATTCTCAAAGATACATATTAAACTCTTTGGGAAGAATCTTTTTTTCATCAACTACATGGATGAACTTGTCGAATTTAGCATTTATTTTCGTATCCTAGCATGAACTTTTTAATAATAAAACAGTTAAATTTCTACAAAAATGCTATCTTTACCCTCGTTTTTTTCAAAATTTTTCAAAAAGAAGAATAGAGCTAAACCAACGACTATGATTAATTTAATATTATTCGGACCGCCAGGAAGCGGCAAAGGCACACAAGCAACCAAACTGGTAGAAAAATACAACCTATTACATATATCTACGGGCGATTTGTTTCGTAGCGAAATCGGTAACAAAACACCACTCGGACTGGAAGCTAAAAGTTATATGGACAAAGGCGCACTCGTACCCGACGAGGTGACGATAGGCATGTTGAAAAAGAAAGTACATGAAAATCCTGATGTCAAAGGATATATTTTCGACGGCTTTCCGCGCACAACACCGCAAGCCGAAGCACTGGATATGATGTTGATGATTGACGGACAGGAAATCACCTCTTTGCTGGCATTGGAAGTGGATGATGAAGAAATCGTCAAGCGACTACTCAATCGCGCCAAAACATCAGGACGTTCTGACGATGCAGACGAAGACATTATCCGCAACCGCCTGAAGGTCTATAAAGAAAACACCGCAATAGTTGCCGGACATTATCAGACCAAAGACAAGACACATACCATAAATGGTGTAGGCAGCATAGATGAAGTGTTCGGAAGATTGACAGAAGTGGTTGACCGCGCTTTGGTGATGAGTTAATTGTTAAAATAAATAATTAATACATTTAACTTGACTTTTGCATTTTAACTTGACAATATTAAATTAAATTTTTATTAAATATAAATAAGTTACTTCGTTCTGAATTTGACCTAAAACTTGTCAAACATTTTGAAAATGTCTGACAAGTTTTAGGTCAAATTCAGCGCAGATTTCCTATTTCAAACAAAGACATATTCTTATTTTTTTAAATTTAACATTGTCAAGTTAATTTATTTATAAAATATTTATTTATAAATAATTTTAAATAAAATATTATTAATATTAAAATAATTGCAATACAAATATTTAGATTTAAAAGCATTGATGGTCAAAAAGCGACGATTCGTTCTATGACCATCAATGCTTTTTTAGTATCACTATTACTACTTTTAATGCTGTACCCTTTCGGTGAATTAAGCGCACAATGTCGTTATGTCTCTGGTACAGCCCATACAGAAACCCGTCCGCAGACACTCGCCAAAGTCGGATATTTAAGCGAAAAATTAGCCGTACAAATCCGAAAATCAAACGACACTCACTACCTTGATGTCCATTTTGAGACCAAGGAAGCCGCCTTTGGTATTCATAAAAAATCTGCCTTTACACTCTCATTAGACACCGGCGAAACCATCATTCTGCAAGCTCACGAAATGCTACATTCGGATGCTTATCATACTTGCTGTGATAAAGTATGGCTTGCGGAAGTCGCTTATTTTATTCCCGAAAAATACATCCCATCACTCACCACACATAAAGTCGTCGAAATCAATATCGAACTGGATAACCGACAAAAAACGTATATTTTAAAAGAAAAAAAACAAGATAAGATAGCCGATTTATTATCTTGTATTCAATAAAATCAAGAAAACCGGATAGCCACTGCAATTTTGGCATAATCTTTCGTTACTTTGCGGAAATGGTGTTGTGGTGTTGTGGTCTTGGAGTGTTGTGTTGTTGTTGTGGTGGTGTGGTGTTGTGTTGTTGAAGTGTTGTGGTGTTAAAGTGTTATCGTGTTGTGTTGTTATCGTGTTATTGTGTTACCGTTATTATATTTTAGAGTTAATAATTAAGGTGAGCATTATAACAATAACACTTCAACACGATAACACTCCAAGACCACAACACCACAACACCAACACCACAACACTCCAACACCACAACACTCCAACACCACAGCACTTCAACACTCCAACACAACAAACTCATGGCAAAAATATTAATAGTAGATGACGAAACGAGTATCCGCCGGACCTTGCGCGATATACTCGAATTTGAAAAATACAAAGTAGATGAGGCAGGCGACGGACTTGAAGCCCTCGCCAAACTGAAAAAAGACAGTTACGATGTCATTATTATGGACATCAAAATGCCGAAAATGGACGGGCTTGAAGCCCTCGAAAGGGTGGCTATTTTGGCACCCGACACGCCTACGGTGATGATTTCGGGGCATGGCAATATCGAAACAGCAGTAGAGGCTGTCAAGAAAGGTGCCTTCGATTATATCTCCAAACCGCCGGATTTGAATCGCTTGTTGATTACGATTCGGAATGCGATGGACAAATCGAGCCTGATTACCGAAACGAAGGTACTCAAACGCCGCGTCGCCAAATCGAAGACACAGGAAATGGTCGGCGATTCGGGCGGTATGCAGAAAATCAAGGAGACCATAGAAAAGGTCGGACCTTCGGAAGCCCGCGTCCTCATCACCGGACCCAACGGTACGGGCAAGGAACTCGTAGCGCGTTGGTTACATGCCAAAAGCAACCGCGCAAGTGCGCCTATAGTGGAAGTCAATTGTGCTGCCATTCCCTCAGAACTCATTGAAAGTGAGTTGTTTGGACATGAAAAAGGTGCATTCACATCAGCTATCAAACAGCGCATCGGTAAGTTTGAACAAGCCAATGGCGGTACGCTTTTCTTAGATGAAATCGGTGATATGAGCCTTTCGGCGCAAGCGAAAGTATTGCGGGCTTTGCAGGAAAATAAAATCACCCGCGTAGGTGGCGACAAAGAAATTAAGGTAGATGTGCGCGTAGTAGCCGCAACGAATAAAGACCTCCGCCGCGAAATTGCCGAAAAGAAATTCAGGGAAGATTTATATCATCGACTTGCCGTCATTATCATACAAGTACCGCCACTCAATGAGCGACTGGATGACATTCCTTTGCTGGCAGACCACTTCGTACAAAGCATCTGTAATGAATATGGCACGGCTCCGAAAAAAATTACGCCGAAAGCCCTCAAGGCTTTGCAGGATGTCAATTGGACAGGTAATATCCGCGAACTTCGTAATGTGATTGAACGACTGATTATTTTGAGTGATAAAGAAATCACCGAGCAGGATGTATTGGATTATGTGAAGCCAAGCAGTGCCAATAAAGATGCTTTGAAAGAACTCTTCTCCCGCTTTGATGATATGAGCGAATTGCAGGAACACATTAAGAAGGAGTACGAAGCATTTAAGAGATAAGTCTTTGGACATGTAAAAGGGTATTTGGCGTGAATGTTTTTTAATGAGGCTTTAAATAAGGTATGTTTATTCATAGAAATGGTTAAAGCTTTGTTAAAATGCTTATATTATCTATTGAATTTAAATAGCATTTAAGCCAAAATTTCTTTTACCTATTTGCCTAAGTGCTTAATTTTTTGTATATTTGTATTTGCGTCTAGAAAGAGTCGCCAAGCGTCTTGACGAGAGGAACATTTCCTCATCACTAGTCGCCTTTTTGATTCAAAACCCTTAAGGGTATAAAAATTGAGAAGTTCTCTCAATTATAAAACAAAAAGAGCTACCTTCGGGTGGCTCTTTTTGTTTTTTACCAAATCTTCACTCCATGTTTTTATGCTATATAGATGAATCAGGCACTTCAGCTATTCCGGGAAATACAAGCCACTTTGTTTTAGCCGGATTATCTATACCTATTTGGGAATGGAAAAATTTTGAAACCGATATATTAAAGATTAAAAGTGATTTTGCCCTCGAAGATAGCGAAATTCATACTGCATGGATTTTAAGAAGCTATTTAGAGCAAACAAGAATTGCCGGTTTTGAAGCTATGAACTACGCTGACAGAAGATCGGCAGTTTTAAGGGAAAGACGACGAGAACTTTTACGGTTACAAACTGCCGGTGGAGGGAGACGTTATAAACAGGTGAGAAAGAATTATATAAAAACAGAAGCTTATGTCCATTTAACACATAACGAGAGAAAACAGTTTATTGAAGAAGTGGCGATAAAAATATCTAATTGGGGAAGTGCAAGATTATTTGCAGAATGTATTGATAAAATATATTTTGACCCAACAAAGACGAGTAGAACTGTTGATGAGCAATCGTTTAGCCAACTAGTTTCAAGGTTTGAACAATATCTTCAAATTACAAATAATTATGGAGGCTCTCAAACAAACTTTGGCATATTAATACATGATAATAATGAAACAGTTGCAAAGAGACATACTGAACTAATGAAGCAATTTCACAGAGGAGGAACATTGTGGACAAAAATAAAGAATATTATTGAAACCCCTTTATTTGTAAATTCGGAGCTGACAAGTATGATTCAGATTGCAGATTTATGTTCTTATTCATTAAGAAGGTATCTTGAAAATGAGGAGGACTGGCTTTTTAAACATGTGTTTAAGAGAGCAGATAGAAAAGATGGAAAGGTTGTAGGAATCCGCCATTTTACTGATAACTGCACTTGTGAAATATGCAATAATCATTGACTACCATTTAATTATGGCTTTCAAAAAAAATAAAACGAAATTAACTATTTAGTCAATTTGTCCTTGAACATAAATATATTGTGAAATAAATTTCTTTACAAATTTAAATTAATGAAAATAACAAATGTAAAAATGGTCATTATAACATGAAATTTATTTTATTTAGAATATTTTTTATTTTTTATTTATTAAAAATAAAAACGTTATACTTGTTTATTATTATAAATAATTTTATACTACATTTGTAATTTTGAATTTATTGTTATACATTCTACATTTTACATTTCCCTGTAGGCAATTCCAAGCGTTAAATAAGCGTTAAAAACTCCGAACAAAATAAAATGCCATTCATGCAATACTATTTTCAATTACTTTTTCTATTTCTCATTGTATTTTTCATTGCCATTACGGGCTGTCGCAAAGAACGTTTTACGGAAGATATGAGTGACAAACTCGAATTTTCGATGGATACTTTGCGCTTCGATACCGTTTTTACGCAACGTGGTTCGGCTACCCGCTCTATTAAGGTATTCAATCGGCACAATCAATCCATTCGTATTGATGAAATTGCTTTGGGCGAAAATTCATTTTACCGCATCAATGTGGACGGTACACCAAGCTCAATGGTGCAAGGCGTGGAAATTGCTCCGAATGATAGCATG
>CALIZI010000320.1 GCA_938028705.1 uncultured Saprospiraceae bacterium
ATCTGACATTCACGAGTTGCTAAAATTGATTTTTTTAATTAATAAATTCTTCGTATATTGTATTTAGTTGTAAAATATTGATAATCAGATAGTTGTGTCATGTTTTTTTTTCTCTTTAAAAATATAACTCATTGATTATCAATGTTTTACAAAAATTACATAAAAACTAAAATTTATTCATTTCAAAAAGTTCTTTACTTAAAATTTATCCAAATAATATTTGGTAAATTCATAAAATCGCCTTTTGGCAGCTCGAAAAACTATTTTTTGCTCGAATTTTGGGTCAAAAATTTAATTCAAAAAATAGCTTTTTCAAACTCGTGAATGTAAGTTAATTATTTGTCAAATTATTTAAAAAAATACCCTTAATATTGCATTGTAATCGATTGCAAACCATATTTCCACTAATTTCTTGCTCTATCCACAAAACCGAGATCACATGTAGAAAAATTATTTTTTAATTCATAATTCACCCAACCAATTATGAAAAAATTATTTCCAACAATTATCCTTGTAGCATTATGTACATTTATTAATGCTCAGATTAGTACAGAATTTAGTGACCGAATTGCCTATAATGAAAAAAATGGGAACATTCGGTTATCCACCTCAAAAGACAAAGCGGTATCCGCCAAATCCCTTGCAACAGATAAAGCGTGGTTACAACTTACACTCGAAACTGATTTGTATACTTCATTAGGGTGAGAATTGGACTTTTTGACGTGAGGGATTTTGTGCTTTTCCGATAGCTATCGGAATTGCTTTGGAATTGGGCGTTTATCGGGATAAATAACTAATTTCAAAGTGAAAAATAAGCGCAAAAGCCACCGTCAAAATGTTCGATTCTTACCCTAATGAAGTATATCTTACACAGCAAAAAACAGATAAATCTTCATCATTCAGCGGGTATGTATTATTACACCATACGGACAGGTGAATATTTTGGTAGAAAAAACATGATTATTATTCGATAAATCCCAATGCCGCCAATGGAGAATAAAGCTGTTCTCCACTGGCACTTTCTCCTTTTTTAGCACAAACATTTTCTGAATCTATCCACACGCTTTGTCAATGACAAGGACAGACATCCTATGTCTATTGGGAAACTACATCACATTTTATTATCAAGTAATATAAAAAATTATGCTCATGGATTATACAGCAAAAACAAGGCAGGAAATTGCACAGGAATACGGTATTTCAAGAAAAACTTTTTACAACTGGCTAAAAAGAGAAGACATCAGTCTCCAAAACAGACTCGTATCTCCCAAAGAACAACAATTGATTTATGAAACATTAGGCAATCCGATAAAACAACCACACCGCTTTGCTATGCGATAAGGATTTAATGAATGAATTACTAATGCGATAATGTTGAAATACGATAATATCGACCAAATTATAGCATTGACGCATTTCAGCATTATCGCATTAGTAATTCATTCATTATACTGCTTTATGGTTAGATTGTTACATTGTTTTATTGTTGTATATAGCCAAAATAAAATCATAAATACCTGTTTATCAATAATATAGCAATATAACAATGAAACATTTTGTAAAATAAAAAGTATAATTTTAAACCTAATACAGTATAAAAAAAATACCCCGTATAGTTTTATTATGGTTGAGAGGGTAGTGGGCGTTTCAAAAGATGCGTCCACACCCAATATTTTATCTGAATTTGACTACTCAACATTACCCAATCTTACCCATGCAATTCGCAGATACGCATCAGGTTTATTTTGGTGAAAATATACCTTCTGGTCTGTATTTCCGTGAATTGAAAATAGACGATACTCGTAAAATTATAAAAATTATAAAAAATTGATAGTCAAATAGTTTTTATTTAAAATTTCCGATTAAAGCCATGTCGTTCGCTCGAATTGTGTGGCTTTTTTTATTCCGATAAATATACGACATACTAATTACCCAATATTACCCATTTTTACCCAATCTTACCCACACTTATCCTGCATCTTTGCCATGTAATTAATGCGCGAAAAATTGCACATATAATATTTTAATTCAAAAAACTTTAGATCATGAAAAAAATAATTCTTTTTACAGTACTTCTAGCCCTCTTAATCATAGGAAGCACTTATGCTCAAACCCAAACCGCTGAATTTTATAATGTAAAAGGTGGACAGAATGCAGATGGTAACGGTATTCGTTTCTGGAATAGTGACTATTACAAAATACACATGGGCAATAAAGATGAATATCATTATGGACCTGTTACCGGTTATAGTATTAAATCTAATATGTACACTCCTGATACAAAGAGGGGATGGACTTGGGGGGGACACGAAGAAGCACCCATAGCTGCTCTCAATACACAAGGTAATTTTCAAGTGGCGGGCTGGGTGCAAGCGGGTAGCCTCAAACTTAGTAATAGTGCTGGTGATGCTTATCTTCAAAATGCCACCGGATACATCGGAATACGCCCTGCCGACGCTACACACGGATTGATTATACGTGATTATACTGGACAAAGCCTTACATGGTCTGGGCTGAGGCACGTTGATGCCCCTAATATTGACCGCTTGGAGTTTGCTGTTATGAACAGTGATTATAGTACGCTTGTAATTACGGAAAATAAACGTGTAGGTATAGGTATTAAATATCCCGGGAGCAAATTGACTGTTTCTTCCTCTGCCAACGAAAAAGGAATCTCTTCCCATAATAGCGAGTATGGAGATTCACATTTTCCATGGTCAAATGGTTGGAACTATATTACAGGTAAAGGTACTATATTTAGAGATACTGATAATGCAGAGGTAATGCGGGTTAGAGCGGATGGAAAGGTAGTTATTGGTGAACCCGATGTAGTAACTATTCCCGGAGATTACAAACTCTATGTTGACAATGGTATTTTGACTGAAAGAGTTAAAGTTGCCAGGGTCGGTTCTGGGGATTGGGCAGACTATGTATTCGCTGAAGGATACGATTTGAACAGTACAGAGGAAGTCGAGAAATTTATCAAGGAGAACAAGCACCTTCCCAATGTTCCCTCTGCCGAAGAAGTCAGTAAAAACGGTGTGGACATGGTAGAAATGGATGCTACTTTACTTCGTCAGATTGAGGAACTTTGGTTGCATGTGATTGAGCTGAAGAAAGAAAATGAACTACTCAAAAATGAAGTAAAAACATTACTATCAAATAACTAAAATAGTTGACTATGAAATATATAATGAATATTCAATGGCTACTTTTATTTATAATGATAATGAGTAGTAACGCCTTTTCACAAGGTATTCGGAAGGACTACACAGAAATGACCGACGATGAGCGAATTGCACTCATGAGTGCCTATTGGGAACTTGGCAATGACCAAAATCAAAATGGTCCTCTTGGTGGACTTGTGGGTGAAATTGGGGATTTTCATAGAGATAATTTTAGTGATATTCACTTCAACCAACGTGAAAGTGATGTATTCTTCGCATGGCATCGGCAGGCTTCTGTCGAACTACAACGAGCCATGAAAAATGAACTTGATAATGAGTGGATTACCATACCATACTGGGATTGGACACTCTCTAATTCAAAGAGTGATGCCTTATGGGGCAATAACTGGATAGGTCCGTTTAATTCTGCTTGGGGATTGAATAGAAGTACATTTGATAGTGGCGGATTTCCCACCCAATCTGATATTGATAATGCTTTAACAGAAACTGATTTTTATACATTTTCACGCTCTAGTGTAGAACAAAACCCCATACACTCATGGGGACACATCTGGACGGGGGGAACTATGTCAGGGGGAGATTCTCCTAAAGACCCGACATTTTTCTTTCATCACAATATGGTTGATAAAATATGGGCGGAGTGGCACGACGACGAGACTAAGAGTTGTCCGAATAATGATTGTTATGTAAAAACAAACATGCCTCGCTATGACGGTACCGAGACAAATGCACTTGGAGAGTCGCTTCCTTCGGTTGACCCCGACGATATTGTTGACCCAAGAAGTCTCGGTATTTTTTATTCAGATAGAGCCAATAGTCTGACAACACTAAACCGATATACTGTTAGCAATATCAGCACATCGTCAGAAAAATTTGGTTATCAATACAAAATAGAAGCAATGGACGACTTTCTTGTTCCTTCCGGTAATGATGCTGAATTTCGCTCATGCAATGTCATTGAATTGCTGCCCGGTTTTGAGGCTGCTAATGGGAGTGACTTTCACGCTTTCATTGGAGGTTGTGATATATCAGGCGAGAGAGTAGGGGAAGAAATCATTGATAACGAACTCATGCCTCTCCGAAATTATCCCAACCCCTTCACCGGACAAACCACCATCGAGTTTACACTATCGAAGGATACGCCTGTCACTCTTTTTGTATCTGATGCAATGGGCAGACAAATTGCTGTACTCTTGAATAATGACCAAAAAACCGAAGGCATACATTCCCTAACTTTTGACGGTAATGAATATCCCGCAGGCATGTATTACTACACCATTCAGGCAGGAGAATATTACGGTACACAAAAAATGATATTAGCGAAATAAACGTTAGAAAAATAGTTGTTTTCATCGTAAGCCATGTAATTCACCTTGAATTGCATGGCTTCTTTATATGTTAAATAATTTTAATTTTATTAAAATTATTATATTAAAATATTTTCAATTATTAAAATTAACCATTAACCATTAACCATTAATTCCATCCAATTTCATTTTCCGATAAGCGATAATACCGCTCAGGCAAGCTCCCGGAATACCTTGTCCCGGATAAGTCGTATCGCCGCAGATGTAGGCGTTTTTGGCGAGTCGGGCATCGTTCATTTGCCAGGGCTTAATGCGTAGATATTGTGGGTAGCCGCCTACAAAACCATACTTTCTGCCCGTCCAGCCTTCCCATGCACGCGGTGTGGAGGCGTGCGTGTAAGCGATATTTTCACGCAACAAAAAACCGCGCCGCACGAGCAAATCAATAATCGCATGTTCTATTTTTTCGGTATCAAAATGATAATTTTTTTCGGGATGAAAAATATGCGTACTCACCGACATGACCGACATCCCTTCCGGTGCGCGACTGTGGTCATCAGGGTGATTAAGGCTGATAAAAATACTATCCGAATCAATAGAAGGCAGCCCCGCATCGGTATGAATTTGGTGATGAATACAGTCCTCGCGCTTGTGTGGTCGGAAGCCGATACCCATACTGAATGCACTGACCAATTCGGAGGATTCCATCAGTGATTTTCGATGCGTTTTACCCGCTTTCCAGAGTTCCAAAGTATTGTTGAGCGGAATACCCGAAACGATGTGTCGCGTCGCTACGGTGTAGTCCGTATTTCGATGTTTGACTTCAATATTATAGCCTTTATTCGAGGAGTGAATAGCCGCAACTTCAGTACGTGTGAGTATCGTACTCCCTTGATTTTCAATATATTCGCAAAGCGGACGCACCAAATTAATCAAACCACCTTCGACATAATAATTCCCATAATTAGTATAGCATAAAGCTGTACAACCAAACAAAACATTCACCTCTGCTATCTTATTTTGCGCTGTAATCAGGAGTTGTTCATTCACAAAATCAACAAATTTTGTATTAGCTAATAAATCGTATTTTTTCAACAATTTTTTCATAGAAAAAAATGCCAGCGGCGCATAACGCAACTGTACCGGACGAAAATTTTTCAATATATGAAAAATATCGCGGACATGCGAAGGCGGGAAGCTCAATTGCTTCAAAGAGGTATCCCAAACGAAGCGACTGACGCGATAACAATATTCCCAAAAAGCCCGTTGATTGTGCTTGCCAAATACTCGTTCTGCCTCGCTTATCCAGTCGTTCAAATCTTGGTGTCGGGTCAGCGTTTCACCTGTCGGGAGGTGGACTTGCATCGGTGTGTCAAGTGCAGTTGCATTGATTTGAATGCCTGTTTGTTCCAACAAATATTGCAAGGGCATACCCTCGTCCAAACCCACCAAAGTTGTTGCACCTGCTTCAAAAATATAACCTTTTCTATAATAAGAACTCACACAACCGCCGGGCAACAGATTACGCTCCAAGACCAAAACACTCAAGCCGTCTTTTGCCAACAAACAAGCCGTTGTCAGGCTACCC
This sequence comes from uncultured Saprospiraceae bacterium, assembly GCA_938028705.1. GTDB lineage: Bacteria > Bacteroidota > Bacteroidia > Chitinophagales > Saprospiraceae > JAHDEO01. Next base: position 6,084 of record CALIZI010000320.1, read on the forward strand.
ATACCCGTACCGATGACCAACACATCATAACTTTCACTTAACTTTTGTTCAATATTTTTCATTAAAAGTTAAACAAAATAATGTTTTTGATGTTCATTTGGGTGAAGTTGATAGAGTTTATAAAGTTGATTAGTTTATAGGGTTTATACAGTTCATTGAGTATTGATTTTTCCTCTGGCAAAATTCACTAATCACTTTATCAACTGTATAAACTTCATAAACTAATCAACTTTATAAACCAATCAACTCCATAAACTAATAAAGATATGAATGCAGAAAAAATTATGTTAAACGGAAACGGTCATCACACAAATGGAACAACTTTACATTTAATTGGCGATGACCATGTAGGTACATCCTACGATACCCCGATGCGCGAGGATGCCTTTGAATTGAGTGATGAGGAAAAAATGGAGAAGATTGCCGCCAATTTCCGCGAAATCATGGACACACTTGGACTTGACCTCACCGACGACAGCCTCAACGGTACGCCCCGCCGCGTGGCGAAGATGTTTGTCAAAGAAATCTTCAAAGGCTTGGACCCTGAGAACAAACCTAGCTCAACTTTATTTGATAATAAATATCAGTATCGTCAGATGTTGGTTGAGAAATCCATCCCTGTACAATCGACTTGCGAACACCACTTTTTACCGATTTATGGTAAGGCGCATATTGCCTATATTTCGAGTGGTCAGGTGATTGGTTTATCTAAATTGAATCGGATTGTGGATTACTATGCACGTCGCCCGCAGGTGCAGGAGCGATTGACGATTCAGATTGCCAATGAATTGAAGAAAGTATTGAAAACCAACGATGTAGCGGTCTATATTGATGCCCAACATCAGTGTGTATCTGCACGAGGTATTGAGCATCATGGTTGCAGTACGGTGACTTCGGAGTACAGCGGTAAGTTTTTAAATGAAAATACAAGGGCAGAATTTCTCACCACTATCGGCAAATAATAATAAAGAGTACGGGCTGCTTTAGCTGCCCAAATTCGTTTTATCCAAAGGCAGCTAAAGCAGCCTGTACTGTGAAGAATCATGGAAAATTTACTAAAGAAAAATGTACTTGTGGTAGGTGCAACGGGTGGAATAGGAGAGGAGTGTGTCAAGCTACTCAAAGGCAGCAGCGCGAATGTCTATATCACCGGACGCAATGAAACAAAACTGCGCGAGGTGATGCAAAATAATGATATTCCGGCTGACCGCGCTTTTGTAATGGATCTAGCAGATAGTGCAAATGTGGAACAAACGGCAAACACAATCCACAATATAATCACTCAACTTGATATTGTGATTAACGCTGCCGGAATCGGCATTATCAAGCCACTCGAAAGCCTGACTTACGAAGATTTTGACCGTACTATCAACACAAATCTGAAAGGTACATTTAATCTGCTCAAATCATTTATCCCGCCGATGAAAGCCGCTAAGAAAGGTTTGTTTATCAATATTCCGGGCGTACTCGGCAAGGCTCCGATGGCAGGTGCTGCCGCTTATGCTGCTTCAAAATATGGTATCAATGGCATGGTGAAATCAGTACGCGAGGAGTTGCGGCGTACCCAAGTGCGTATCACGAATGTATATCTTGGTGGTGTAGATTCGCCGTTTTGGGATGACATTGACCTGCGGGTACAACGCGATAAATTTATCACCGCAAAAGAAGCAGCCCGTACGATTTGGTTTGTGTGTCAGCAACCAACTTCCGGTGTGGTATCGGAGATAGTCGTGCAGCCTTTTAATCATCAGGCTATTTGACAGATGATGCAGATTTTTTTTGAAATTAGTGTGTGAAAAATATTATATATTATTTTATAATAAATAATTTAACTTGACAATGTCATGTTCGATTTTTATTCAATATAGTTGGCATTTTGCTTTTGAATTTGGGCTAAAACTCGTCTGACATTTTCAAAATTCACCGATGATATCATATTTTTCCAGCAATGTTTAAATGTCTGACGAGTTTTAGCCCAAATTCGGAAAAAATATCCCATGTTAAATACAAACATATTTTCATTTTTAACCCAAATTCGGGAAAAAAAATCCCATATCAAACATAGACATATTTGTATTTTTAAAACATGATATTATCAAGATAAAATATTTATATCGAAAAAAAATGGCAGTCGTTCTCAAAACGACTGCCATTTTCATTTTATCTTAAAAAAAAATCCGCATCATCCGCCAAATCTGCGAAAATCCGCGTTCTGTTTTCTACCTTATTTTACTATTTGAATCATCCTCGAAACGGTCAAGCCATTCATTGTAAATGTAGCGAAGTAACTGCCTGATGCCAAGTGATTGACCGCCATACTGTGCGTGTATTCACCTGTAATATTGGCTAATTGAGTAGCTTGAATGGGTTTACCGTTTGCATCAAAAATCTCTATCAATATATCGTTTGTTTTTTCCAAAATAAAATCAAATTGGAGATATTCGACAGCCGGATTCGGGAAGGTTTTGATGTCAAATCCTGCGATTGCCGGAACTGCATTGATACCCACCAATCCTGCAAATCGCGCTTCAAATTCTTGCCAAAATTGATTCGCAATACTTTCATCGTGGATGATGAGGGTGTTTTCGTCATTGCGTGTTTCGGCACTCACCGACCAGTTGTGCGAACCTGTAATCACGAGCGGGTCGGAGTTGGCGGCATCGGCATCTACGATACAATATTTGTGGTGAATCGTACCCGAAGCAGGGTGGTCAATGACGTTGATGCCTTGACTTTGTAAATAGCTAAATTCTGAACCCGAATCGTTGGTATTTTCCATCATACCACGCACCACGACATTATCCGCATCTTCATCAACTATAGCAGCACCAAGCCCATCATAAGTGAAACTCAACAAGGCAAAATCTATCTTAGAATCTGCCGAGCGTACTGCATCTTCGAGTTGGCAAGAGACAATATCGGAGGGTGAAAAATGCAATTCTACGAGTGTGCCGCCGATGTTGAAGAGGTGCGGTGTATTGTCTGTTTTGTCTGCGCCTGCCCGTGCTGCGAAGATGCCCGGAGTGGCATCGCTACTGCCCCACATTTCCTCAAATTCGAGCGTATAAGCCTTGGCGAGTGCCTCGTCTTGCACCACTACAACATTATTAAAATCAGTACCGATATTATTGTTTGTCCAGTTCATAGAGCCTGTGATGACGGTAGCATCATCGGTAGAAGCGGCATCAATAATCATAAATTTATTGTGCATCAAACCCGTTGCGGGCTGTACGCGAAATACAAAAAATGGGGGTGTCGGATTGGTCAAACCGGAGTTAAATTCATCTATATCGGTGATGTAGCGCACGACTACGCCGCGCTCGTGTGCGGCGGTCAATGCAGCGGTGAGGTCATTGCGATTATTATTATACACTTGAACGTCAATTGTGCTTTGAGCAGCATTGATTTGGTCTTTGAAAAACTGCAACATATCGGGTCCGTACTTGGTTTTGGCAATCGTACCGGAAGATACCGAACCGTCCACAATATTATTAAAATATACATCTATCGTACCCGATGAATTGGAAGCGGTGCTGTACAATTTAATACCTGCTTCTATCATTTCACCATTGAGGGTAGAATAGGCTTGGGCATAATAAAAAGCCGCAGGGTCAAGGTTGGTAAAAGTATATGAGGCTTCCATGCTATTTGTACCTGCCTGTACTTCACCGAGTTCGAGGTCGGGAGTCAAGCCGTAGCGGATGGCGTGGTCGGCGGCTGCGCTTGTTTGCCATGCTAAGGTAAAACCGGTATTTGTAATATTTGTCTGTGCGGGAGCTTGATTGATATAAGCAGCTCCTGAACCTGTAACATCACTTGGGTCACGCAATAAAAGTTGGTAAGTACCATTAAAAACCGAGACAATACCCGTCAGATTGACTTCACCGACGGGAATGGGTGTACATAATAAGGGATGATTGGCACGGACATAAGTAATGCCGCTTTCGCCTGTACTCGTTTGTGTAAATTGTCGCTCACCTACGGTAAATGTTGCCCCTGCTTCTTCAAAGACAATGCCTTGAAGTTCGACAAGTTCAGCTTCTGTATCGGCGTTCAATCCATTGGGCGAAACGACCTGTGGAGTGGGCAGTGCATTACCGGAAGAGTTGACAGTGTGATTGCTGACATTTGCCACTTGAATCAAGCCATTGAACATACCCATAGAGCCTGTGACCGTCACCTCGTCACCCGGATTCCAAGTGGTCGTAACAGGAGGGTCATAGACGGGAATTCCGCCTGTGTCATCTTGCAAATAACGAATCGGACCAAGCGACGAACCATGCGTCACGATACCCGTTATGGTCAGGTTCGCGCCTTGTGCGTAGGTACGCGCTTCGGCAATGTTCGCTTGTGCGAAAAGGGTGTTTGCGGTAAATAATGAGAATAGTAAGAATAGAATTTTTTGCATGCTGTTAGTGTTGTGGTGTTGTGGTATCGTAGTGTTGTAGTGAGTAACTCCAACACCACAACACTACGATACTACAACACTATTTATTCAAAATCGCTTCCATGACATCGGGCAATTGTTTGGCACCGATATTTTTCATGACGATATTTTTATCTTTATCTAAAATATAAATGACGGGTGTAGATTTGATGCGATAGAAAAGCCGATAATACAGTTGGCGGTCGGTCATGGCAAGTACGTTTGTCCATATTCCGTAGCCTTTTTCTTCTATGGATTCCATGCAGAGTTTCGGGTCTTTATCTTTGGTACACACCGCGTACATTTCTATACCTTTATCTTTATATTTTTCGTAAAAATCGACCATAAGTGGGGCAGCTTTTTTGCAATGTCCGCATTTGGGGTCCCAGAAGTATAAGAGGGTATATTCCGAATCTATATCATGCAATGCAAGGTTCTCACTTTCAAGGGTTTGCATATTGATATTCGGTGATTTTTTACCAATTAAAAGGGGCTTCATTTCCTTAGCGGTTTTGATGATTTTAGCGACTTGTTCTTTGTTGACATCATCGAAGGTTTGTCCTTTCACATAATTGTCAACTATGTGTACAAAAACAGCATCCATACCGACTACTTTTGAATTGCCATAACGCGAAACAAACTCAAATACCGAGTAACGATACAACTTGTCATTGACTTTGGCTTTATCTAAAATGAAGTCCAATGTCTGCGTGATAGAATCTGGAATTTGATAGGTGAGACGGTTGAGGTAAAAGTCCATTCGATTGAAATAAACGGGTGAACGCAACAGGCGGTCATCAGTGAAATCAAGGTTATCGAAATAGTGTTTTCTGTAATAATTCATCCTGTATTGCGACTCCTCTTCTTCGGTCATTTTTTTGGTCGGGTCAGGCACTTCCACATCGGTAGAGGCTTTGAGCATGGCAGCACTTAGCCAAGTTGGATGTTTAGCAACATAATCGTTTTGATATTGCTTGATAGCCGCATTCATCGCTTTGATTTTATCGGCTACTTTTTGTTTTTTCTTTTTGCTTTTTTCGGTGTCGGCTTTTGCTTTGAGGTCGGTTATGGCTTGGCGTTGTTCGCCCATAAAACGGAGGTAATCGTAAAAGGCTTTATTTTCTTCCGAGCCTTTAACTTTCAAGTTTTTAATGACATTCGCGGTATCCGTTTCTACCATAAAATGCTGGTCTTTTTCATCGCTAATCATCAACTCAAAAGGAATGTTTTGAGGCGGAATAAGCACAGCATACAAACCTGCATTAAGTGGTGTTTCGCCTTCTGCCACGTATTTACCTTCGGCAGTACGGTAGAGGGTGTCTTTGATGATGTATTTTTTGTTGCCATAATAAGCTGTAAAGAAACAGTAATCGGCAGTGTAGTCTTTAATATTGATTTCGATGCGATGCCCGTCATTGGCATGAGCAGGTTGAGGATATATACCTAACACAAAGGGTATTAAGAAAATAAAAATGTATGAAAAGGTATTGAACTTTGAAAGGTTGGTCAACATATTTTTTTTAATAATAAATTTTATAATTTTTTACCACTAAGTTCACTAAAGACCTAAAGTCGAAATAACGTGAAAGAGAACTAAGATAATTTTTTATAAACTCTTGTGTCCTTCTGCGTTATTTCGATTTTCGTGTTCTTGGTGAACTTAGTGGTAAAATAAATTCCCATGATTTCATGCCATTAAAATCTGCACAAAAGTAGCAATTTCATTTCGCAAATTAAATGCCATAAACCATATAAATTAGACTTTGGACGAAAAGTCGTTCAAAAAAAATAGGCAAAACTATTGCTAGTAGTTATCTGTGAATAAAACTAAAGCAGAACAGTTTTGCCATGATATATTAGGTTTGGACATGAATCATGCCAAAGGTTTAGTGA